>JBDTMD010000059.1:0-7932 GCA_039934435.1 Burkholderiales bacterium | reverse complement strand
TTTGAGCGAGCAACGCTACGAGTTGACGGCGCACGCCGCGGTAGCAATCGCGGAGCGGGGGATCGAGCCGGTCTCGCTCGAGCGAGTCCTGCGCGCACCGGAGCGCGTGCATGCCGACCGCACGGACCCGACTCTCGCGCACGCGCTCGGACGGATAGCGGAGCGTGGCCAACGCGTGCTCAGGGTGGTCTACAATGCCTCCGCCAGTCCACCCCGCGTCGTGACGGCCTATTTCGACCGGCGGCAAAGAGGCGAGCCATGAGAATGCACTACGACGAAAAAGCCGACGCGCTCTACCTGCGCCTGGACGACTCCAAGATCGTGGAGTCCGAGGAGGTGAAGCCGGGCATCGTGCTCGACTTCAACGCCGAGAAGCAGGTGGTCGGCATCGAAGTGCTCGACCTCAAGCGCCGTGTCCCCAAGGCCGACCTGAAGCAGCTCAAGCTCGAAGTCGCCTGACAGGCCCGCGGCGCATTGACGCCTCCGGGGGACATCGCGTGCGTCTCGACAGAACTAAGCCATTGGATTAGGGTACCCGCCTGGTCCGCATCCTCAAGACGATGGCGGGGAACTGACGATGAACAGAACTTACGCGAGCATCAAGCGGGGCCTCGAGCAGGCCATCCGGCACCGCAGGGGCAAGCGCGTCGCCGGGCTCAGGCTGCACGTACCGCCGCAGGTGGACGTGAAGGCCGTGCGCGAGCGGACCGGCCTCACCCAGGAGGAGTTCGCCGCGACCTTCGCGATCAGCCTCGGCGCGCTGAGACACTGGGAGCGCGGCGATCGCAAGCCGCGCGGCACCGCGCTCGTGCTCCTCAACGTGATCGCCAAGGACCCGGACGCGGTGCTGCGGGCCGTGGAGAAGGCCTGAGTCTGACGATTGACCCATGATCCGCTACGCTACCGGCAACCTCCTCCTCGCGAACGTCGAGACCCTGGTCAACACGGTGAACATCGTGGGGGTGATGGGGAAGGGCGTTGCCTTGCAGTTCAAGGAGGCTTTCCCCGCGAACTTTCACGCCTACGAAGAGGCGTGCAAGCGGGGCGAAGTGCGGATCGGCAGGATGTTCATCACGGAAACCGGCCGCCTCGACGGCCCCCGCTGGATCGTCAACTTCCCCACCAAGAAGGATTGGCGCCACCCGTCCAGGCTCGAGTACGTCCGCGCCGGATTGAGCGACCTCGTCAATGTGGTTCGCGAACGGAAGATTCGAAGCATCGCGCTGCCGCCGCTCGGTTGCGGCCACGGCGGCCTCGACTGGCTGCAGGTGAAGCAGGCGATCGAAGGGGCGATGGCGGACCTGCCGGAGGTGGACGTCGTCGTGTATGAACTGACGGACGTCGGATCAGGGCGTCAACTGCCAGCGCGCGTAGCGCGTTAAGGCTGCTGGACGCCGCACCCCCGGGCGTAGAATGGCCGCGAACGAGGAAGCTGAAATGGCAGGCTCGACTCTGGAGAAGGTTCGTTCCGACGCGCTGCGCCTATCCGAGGCGGAGCGGGCCGAGCTCGCGCACAGCCTCGTCGAAAGCCTCGACGGCCCGGCGGACCAGGACGCGGAGTCCGCGTGGGACGCGGAGATCGTTCGCCGGCTGGCCGAGATCGACGCCGGCACGGCGGAGCTCATCGATCGGGAGGAAATGCGCCGGCGCATGCGGGCGCGCATGAACCGCGCCTGATGCGCCGGGCGCGCATCCACGCCGCCGCAGCCGAAGAAGCCGCGGAGGCCGCCGCGTGGTACGAGAAGGAGCGCCCAGGGCTCGGGGTCGACTTCGAGCGCGCCGTGGACGCGGCGCTCGATCTGCTCGAGGCCGAGATCGTCCCCCTCGTGGCAGTACCCGGGGCCGCCGGGAAACGCGGAGCGAAACGTCTCCTGCTCCGGCGATTCCCCTACGCAGTCATCGTGCGCGAAAGCGGCACGGAAGTCGTGGTGATCGCCTTCGCGCACACGTCCCGCAGGCCGGGATACTGGCGGGAGCGGCTGCTCTGAGCTGCTGCGCCGTCATGGGGTGAAGCGAATTTGCTGGAAATTAGTCAGTTTAGTGAATTCCTGTAAATCTCCTGACTTCTTCATAAACTCGCGCCGCGACGCGAATCGCCCTCGCCTAGCCCGCGAGATCCTGACGGCGGCAGGGTGGCTGACCGAATCCAGGAGAACGCCGCATCAGTCGGGAAAGATCGCGCTCGAGGACGCGAGGATCGAGCTCCTCTTCGTGAGGGAGAACAACGAAGCCGCGTACTGCGCGCTGGGCCCGGCAACCAAGGTTCAAATCGAAGGCGACCGGCCGATGTCGCTGCACTGGAAGCTCGAAGTCGCGCTGCCGATGGAGTTCTACCGGGCGTTCAGCGTGCTGCGGGCTTGACCGGCCAGCGCTACCAACGCGGGGGCTTGTGTAGCGTGGTCCCGGGGATTGGGCTCGGAAGTTGGCTCGCGGCTAGATCAGCCTCGGCGATTCGGATCTCGGCGTTGGCGTAGCGCTTGAGTTGTATGGCGGCTGGCCTGCGGGCCGGATCGCCCGGCACGACCAGCACGATCTTCTTCCTGTGCCGGGTTCTTACCAGACGTCGCGCTTCCTTAAGGTCGCTGTCGTTCGAGCAGACGACAGCACAGTCGTACCGGTTCTCCCAGGCATCGTTCAAGACGTGGAGCGCGAGATTGACGTCCGAGCCCTTCTCTTCGGTCTTGATGACTTCTTCGGTTTTGCGCCAGGGCTTGGGACGTGCCAGCCGCATGCGCACGGTACTCTGCAGAAAATGGCCGAGCGTGATCTCAAGTTCCGGGATATGCGCACGCAGAGCATCGAGGAAGATGGTTTGCCGCGTTGGGGCGCCCGGATCTCCGGGCCGCGCACTCACCTTCGCCGTGTAGTACTTGATGGCGAGGATATTGTTCTCCGGCCGCAGGATGCGGGTAAACAGGGCCTTGAAATCAAGCCACTTGTAAGGGGTGTCCTTGACCGCGCCGTAGTAGAGATTGAAGCCATCGATGTAGACGTAAGTCCGCATCCGCAGGCCCTAGAAAAAGCAAAGGCTCCCGAAGGAGCCTTGCGCCCCACGACCGAAGCCGAGGGGGGAGTGGTGCAGGAATGATAGGGGCAGCCAGGCCACAAATCAATTTGTAGTTTGTAAGTTGTTGATTGCCCGTTCGGCAGATGTGGCGCAATCCCCACACGGCGACGTAGCGCAGGCTCGACACCGGCAGGACCTTGGCGATCGCCTCGGCCACCAGCGGGAACATGCCGGTTGAAGTTGAACGCGCTGCCGGGAAAGTCGACCGGGGTGTTGATGCGGTAGATGTCCGGGGCGATCTCGCTGAGGCTAAGCCTCCGCTAGATAGTCGGCCAGGCTCACGATCCGCACTCCGGCGTGCTCCCCCAGCGCCAGCATCGCACGGTCGCCGGTGACGATCGCCTCGGCCTCGGCCGCGACCGCGCACTCGAGGACGCGGTTGTCGGGAGCGTCCCGCAGCACCTTCACGCGGCGCGCGGGCTTTGCCAGCGTCGAAACCTCTGCCAGGAATACCGCGACGCGCGACAGCTCCTCCGCGTCGCGCGCGAACTTCTTCGCCAGCACGCCCAGCAGCTCGTCCAGGATGGGCCGCGAAATGAACAGCAGGTCGCGCTCCTCCAGGATGCGCTGCAGCGCCTGCTCGCCCCGCCCGCCCGGAAACACGAGCGCCGAGACGAGCACGTGGGTGTCGAAGACGACCCTCAAGAGCGCAGGTAGCGCTCCAGGTCCTGCTCGGTGAGAAGGCCGCGCTCGCGCGCCTTGCGGCTCCAGAAGCCCTGGATGCCGCGCAGCTCCTGCTGGCGCCGGCCGATGCGCGCCTGGCGCAACGCTTCCTGGATCACGCCGCTCAGGCTCTTGCCTTCGGCCCGGGCAAGCGCCTCGGCTTCCTTCGCCAGGTCGGCGGGGAGGGAGATGGTCTTCTTCACGGCGATGGCCATGGCGCGGCTCCTGGAAAGTATGAAGAAATCATACTAGAAGGCCATGGCGCCGCTACGCGACTTTGCCGATACCGCCGACTTCCCCGAAGTTCGAGATCCTGACCTCGCCGTCGGGAAACCGCGCCACGATCTCGAGCTCCCCGTCCATGGCGCGGATATGCGAGCGCAGGGTGCTGAGGTACATGTCCGCGCGCCGCTCGAGCTTGGAGATGCTCGCCTGGCGCACCTTGAGCGTCGCGGCGAGCGCCTCCTGGGAAAGGCCGCGCTGAGGATTTACCTCCTCGCGGCATTGAACGCGGCCCGCGCCCGCTTCACGAGGCTCGGGTGCAGAAGGCCGAGCCTGGGGGTCTGGCCGTAAGGCGCACCCGGCGCTGCGGCGAACCAGGTGTCGTTGTAGTCGAGCTCGAAAGTCCTGCCCAGGTTGAATTTGGTGGGATGGCTCAGACCGGCCGCGTCGAAGGCGTCGCCGTCGGACGGCGCGATGGCGAACTCGCCGGGATACAGCAGGTCGAGCTTCCGGCTCGTGCCGTAGGCAACCGCGACGACGGGCCGGCCCTCGAGCTCGCCCACCTGCAGCACGAGAGCGGGGCGCGGCTTCGGACCCGGCGCGGGGAGGCGCCCTTCGGGAAACCGGCACCAGACGATGTCGCCGGGCTGGGGCGGCGGAAACCAGCCCGGGGACGCGCCGGCCATCAGAACAGGCGCTTCGTGACCTTCATCCGCCCCGGGGGCTGCAGGCGATCGATGGCATCCATCTGCTCTTGCGTGAGGGGCCCCTGGTCGACCTGGTAGCGAGGCAGGGTCTGCCGGGCGAGGTTGGCCAGGGCGACGTGCACCACCTGGGTCTCGCTCAGGCCGAGGGACGCCGCGAGCCGGGTGGCGGTGCCGCGGGTGACGCCGTACGGCGTGTCCTTGTCGCGGTAGCGCAGCAGGATTCCTTCGGTCGTGGCGGGCTTGCGTCGGGCGGCGGTGCGTCGGGTGGCCATCGGGGCTTGGGGGGCTCTGATATCAATACTATATCATCGCGCGCTCGCGCGGTCGGCCGAGGACATGGAGCGGAACGTAGAGCGCGTGATGCCGCGCCGCGCGCAGCGGAGCGTGGGCGAAACGCTGAAGAGCGTGCGCCTGCCCTGGAGCGGGACGTTCCCTTCGGTGGCGCACCGGCGGATCCGGCGGTCTGCGTGCCTAATTGCAGTAATTCCGCAGTTCTGCGAATCTGCCGCCATGAAAACCACCCTCACCGTCACCAGCCGCGGCGTGGTGACCCTGCCCGCCAGGCTGCGCGAGGCGCTCGGCCTCAAGGCCGACGACCAGCTCATCGCCGAAACCACCCCGGAGGGGCTGTTGCTGCGCCCGGCCGTCACCCTTCCCGTCGAGATGTACAGCGAGAAGCGCATCGGCGAGTTCGACGCCGCAGAGGCGGAGCTGGACAAAGTGCTGCGCCGGAAGAAGAAGCCCAAGCGCTGAATCCGGCGCATGCGGCGATCGGAGATTCAGCACGCCGATCGCGCGCTCGAAGCCACGCTTGCGCTGCCGGCAAAGGACCAGCCGGTGCTTGCCGCTGCGATCCGCCATGGTTGCGACGCACTGGTGACCGGCGACCGGAGCCATTTCGGCGCTCTCTACGGCAAGACTTTCAGCGGCGTGAGGGTCCATTCGCCGCGCTCGCTCGCCGAAGCGCTGTTCGCCTAGCTGCGCCGCCGGGGACATGCTTGCGCGCCGCTCGCGGGCGTCACGCGCCTGGACCTGCTGCAGAGCGTGGAGCTCGGCGGGCGCATCGAGCGCACGCGCATCGAGGACGTGCCCTTCGACGCGCAGACGGGCGAAGTGCTGCTTACGCCCTCAACAGCGCGACTGCGCCGGATGCCGGCGCACCTGTATCGCGTGCAGCTCCTCGCGGTGGACGCGGCGGGCGAGCGCGAGCGTACTGGCCTTACGCAGGAGCAGTTCGCCGCGACCTTCGCCATCAGTCTCGGCGCGCTGCGGCACTGGGAACGCGGCGATCGCAAGCCGCGCGGCACGGCGCTGCTCTTCAGCCGCCCGGACCGGCGCTACTTCCTGCGCGAAATCGCCCGCGCGGCGGGGACGCCGCCGAGCTCGCTGCAGCGCGAGCTCGCCGCGCTGGCCGACGCCGGCGCGATCACGCAGACTCGGGAAGGACGGCAGGTGTATTACCAGGCCAACGCCGCCTGCCCGATCTTCGAGGAGCTGAAGGCGATCGCCGCGAAGACCTTCGGCGTCGCCGGCGAGCTGGGCAAGCTGCTCGCGCCGCACGCATCGCGCCTCAGGCTCGCCTTCGTCTTCGGCTCGGTCGCCAAGGGCTCCGCGGCGCCCGCCAGCGACATCGACCTGCTCTGGGTCGGCAGCCTGAGTCCGTCCGAGCTCGTGCTCGCCCTCGCCGAGGCGGAGCAGCGGCTGGGGCGAACAATATCCGTCACCGCCTATGACGAAGAAGAATTCTCCGGGCTCCTCGCGCAGGAAAACCACTTCCTCGCCAACGTGTTCGAGGGCCCCGTTCTCTGGCTGATCGGCAGCAAGGAGACGCTCGATGAGCTCAGGCAAGCCCAACCTCGAAAATCTCGCGCGCGCTCGACAGATATCACGACCGCCGCAACGCCTCGGAGTACGAGGGTGCGCCGCCCGCGAGCGGCATGGAAGCCGAGGACATCGTCAAGCTGACAGTCCAGCTGCAGCGGCTCGTGCTGGCCCGCGTGAAGCGGGGAGCAAGCCGGGGCGTTGATGGAGGCATCACCCCCCCGGCGTAGAATGACAGCAGGAGGTTCCCCATGGCCGGCTCGACACTCGAGAAGCTTCGCTCCGAAGCGCTGCGGCTCCCGGAAGGGGAGCGCGCGGAGCTCGCGCACAGCCTGGTCCGGAGCCTCGACGGGCCGTCGGACGAAGATGCGGCGTCGGCCTGGGATGCGGAGATCCAGCGCCGGCTGGCCGAGATCGACGCCGGCACCGCGGAGCTCGTCGACCGGGAGGAACTGCGCCGGCGCATGCGCGCGTTCCAGCTCGACAAAGCGCGGGCGTAGAATCCCCGGCATGAAGTTCACCCGCATCACCGTCGATTCCGCCCAGATGGCTGGCGTGCCGTGCATCCGCGGCCTGCGCATACCGGTAGCCACGGTGGTCGGGATGGTCGCCGATGGCATGGCTGTGGACGAGATCCTCAAGGCCTACCCCGATCTCGTGGCGGCCGACGTCCAGGAGGCATTGAGGTAGCTTCGCTGCTTGCGCTGCGCGCAGCAGCCAGGCCCTCGGTGATTCTCTTCCGCGGCGGCACAGAACGCCGCCCCGAAAGGCAGCTCGCGCTGCTGCTGGCGAACCTCGCCACCATCTCCGAATCGCTGGATCGGGGCGCGGTCGTGGTATTCGAGGAAACGCGCGTTCGGGTGCGCCTGCTGCCGATCGAGGGCCAGTGACAACGTTTCGCCGGCGTTCCCCTGCCTCCGCCGATTGGCCATCGTTGCACTAAAGGCGACAGGCGTAGCCCTTTAGGCAACGATCGATGGACCCCGCCTCGCTCGTCTTCGGCGCCTACCGCCGCGATGCGCTCGCCACCGGCGCAGCTAGTCGGCGGGCAATGCTAGAATCTGGCCAGTCTGGCTAGATTCAAGGAAACCCCCCCATGGCCCGCTGGCAGCTGCAGGAAGCGAAGAACCGCCTGTCCGAGCTCGTGCGCAAGGCGCGCGAGGTAGGCCCGCAGGTGATCACGCTGCACGGCCGCGACGCCGCGGTGGTGGTCTCGGCGCGCGACTACGCTCGCGCCGCGAAGCCGAAGGAAACCCTCGCTGAATTCGTGCGCCGCTCGCCGCTCGCCGGCAGCGCGCTCGAGGTCGGCCGCAGTCGCGACACGGGGCGCCCAGTGAAGCTGTGAAGGACGCCCACCTCCTCGACACCTGCGTGCTCTCCGAGCTGGCGCGGCCGCGTCCGGACAAGGGCGTGGTCGCGTGGCTCGAGGCCGCGGACGAGTCGGGCCTCTAC
>JBDTMD010000058.1:0-7954 GCA_039934435.1 Burkholderiales bacterium | reverse complement strand
CGTACGACACGCCCGATTGCAGCAGCGCCTTGGTGACGGCGAGGATGCCTTCGCCGTGAAACGTTTCGCCGTCGCCGAGCCGTAGTTTTGCGACCTCTTCCCTGAACGAGCGCTCCATGCCGATAAGATATACCAGATGAGAGTCGCGGTCCTCGGGGGCGGCAACGGCGCGCATGCGGCCGCAGCGGATCTTGCCGAGCAGGGCCACGAGGTGCGCCACTGGCGCCGTAACGCGGCTGCGCTCAAAGACCGCATTACCCTCAAGGATGCTGCCGGCGAGCGCGAAATCCGCCTGGCGAAGGCGTGCGCCGACCTGGGCGACGCGGTGCGCGGCGCCGAGCTGATCTTCATGCCCGATCCGGCCTTCACGCAGCTGGACAACGCGCGGCACCTGGCGCCGCACCTTGCCGACGGCCAGGTCGTATTCCTGGCGCCGGGGACGTTCGGCGCCTACGTCATGGGTCGGATACTGGGCGTGCGCTGCGCCGTCGCCGAGACCGGCACGCTGCCCTGGCTCACGCGCAAGCACGGGCCGGACACCGCGGCGATCACGGCGCGCGCCACTCGGCTGCCCACGGGGGTGTTTCCAGCGCGGCGGCATGACGATGCCTTCGACATCCTGAAACGAGTGTTCCCGGCGGCGGAGCCGGTTGAAGACGCGCTCTCGGCAGCGCTGATGAACGCCGGACCCGTGATCCATCCGCCGCTCGTCCTCATGAACGCCGGGCCGCTCGAGCACTTCGAGCGCTGGGACATCCACAAGGAAGGCACGCAGCCCGCGATCCGGCGCGTCACCGACGCGCTCGACGCCGAGCGCATCGCCGCGCGCGAGGCGCTCGGCTACGCCGCGCCGCACTTCCCGCTCGCCGACCATTACCGCGAGGACGGCGCGGAGTGGATGTACGGCCGTCGCGTGCACCAGAAGCTCACCGGCTCCGGCGACTGGAAGGAGCGCATCGTCCTCGCCGAGCACCGCTATGTGCGCGAGGACGTCGAGCTCGGGCTCGCCTTTCTGGTCTCGGTCTGCGACTGGGCCGGCGTCGCCTGCCCGGTAGCGCGCGGCCTGCTCGCCCTGGGCTCGGCGGTGCTCGGCCGCGACCTGCGCGCCGGCGCGCGCACACTCGAAGCGCTGGGGCTCGACCGCCTGACGCGTGACGGGATGCGACACCTGCTGCGCGAGGGTGTGTGATGCGCATCGTCGCGCTCGGCGCCGGCCGCATGGGCCGCGGTATCGGCCATGTCTTCGCCTATGCGGGCTATCGCGTCGACATCCTCGATTTCAAGGCGCGCGATGCGCAGGCGGGCAAGCGGCTGCGCGAGGCGGCGCTGGCCGAAATCGGCGGCAACCTCGCGCTGCTGCGCGACCTCGCGGTTCTGGACGAAGCGCAGCGCCAGGCGATTCTCGGCCGCATCCGCGTGCTGTCCGTCGACGAAGCGCCGCAGGCGCTCGCGGCCGCCGATGTAATTTTCGAGGGCGTAACGGAGACGCTCGAAGCGAAACGCGACGCGTTCGCGCGCGCCTGCGCCCACGCGCGCCCGGATGCGATCCTCGCTTCGACCACGTCGTCGATGCTCGCCGATGCCCTCGCGGCCCTGGTGCCGCAGCCGGCGCGCTTCATCAATACGCACTTTCTCAACCCCGCCTACCTGATCCCGCTGGTCGAAGTGAGTCCGGCGCGGAGCACTGCCGCGGGCACGTTCGATGCGGTCAAGGCGCTGCTCGAATCGGCCGGCAAGGTGGTGGTGCGCTGCGCACCGTCGCCCGGCTTCATCGTGCCGCGCCTGCAGGCGGCGGCGATGAACGAGGCGGCGCGGCTGGTCGAGGAAGGCGTGGCGACGCCCGAGGACATCGACAAGGCGGTGCGCGCGGGCTTCGGCCCGCGTTACGCGGCGATGGGCATGTGCGAGTTCATCGACTACGGCGGGCTCGACATCCTCTACTACGCGGCGAAATCGATGGCGCGCGCGCTCGATGCGCCGCGCTATGAGCCGCCGGCGATCATCGAGCGGCTGATGCGGGAGGGCAAGCGCGGCGCGCGCGAGGGCGAAGGCCTGTACGACTGGCGCGGGCGCGACCTTGCCGCCTACCAGCGCGCGCTCGTCGGCCGGTTCGTCGCCCTGTTCGCGCACCTGAAGCTCTTGCCGCCACCGGGGGCAGCCGATAGACTCGACCGGCAGGATTCCTGAGGAGGAGACCAACGTGAAAATTCGCAGCAGATTTGCGCTATCCGCGGCATTGCTGGCCGCGTTCGCGCTGCCGCTGGGCGCGGCCGCTGACGAGGCGAAGCTCAAGGCGGCATCGTTCCTGCCGGTGCGCTCGATCGTGGCGAAGCAGTTCGTGCGCTTCGTCGACGAGACCAACCAGCAGTGCGCCGGCAAGGTCAGCATCAGCATCGTCGGCCCCGAAGCCGTGCCCTCGCTCGAGCAGTGGAACGCGCTCAAGAACGGCGTCATCGACATGCATTACGGCCCGCCGAACTACTTCCGCGGCGCGGTGCCCGCCGGCGACGTCATCAGCGTGGCGCGCAACGAATCCGCCGCGCAGCGCGCCAACGGCGCCTGGGCGATGATCAACGACGAGTACAACAGGAAGCTCAACGCCTGGTACCTGACGCACCTGTTCAACGGCGTGCGCTTTCACCTGTACACCACGAAGCCGGGCAAGGACGGCCGGTTCGAAGGCATGCGCCTGCGCTCGGTGCCGATCTACGATGCGTTCTTCCGCTCGCTCGGCGCGCAGCCGCTGCGCATGGCGCCGCCCGATGTGTATACCGCGCTCGAGCGGAACACCGTCGAAGGCTACGGCTGGCCGCTGTGGGGCATCCAGGACTTCGGCTGGGACAAGTACACCAAGTACCGCTACGACCCCGGCTTCATCAGCGCGGCGGTCGCCGTGATTCTCAATCTGGACAAGTGGCGGAGCCTTGCCGCCGAGCAACGCGAGTGCCTGACGAAGATGTCGCTGTGGGTCGAGGGCGAGTGGCCGAAGTGGCGCGCCGAGGAGGACGCCCGGCAGATGGCGGCGCAGGACAAGTCCGGCATCAAGGTGGTCGACCTGGGCGCCGATTTCGCGCTCCGCGCCGAGGAGATCTACTGGCAGGACCTGGCCAAGGGCGATCCCGAGTTCGTCAGGAAGATCCGGCCGCTGCTGAGCGGCAAGTAGCCTGGACCGCAGGCCGCGCGCGGCGCTCGACCGCCTGGTCGACGCGCTAGCCCTGATCGCCGGGGCGCTGCTGGGCGCCCTGGTGGCGCTCGTCTGCATGGATGTGGCCGCGCGCACCTTCAGGCTGTTCGCGACGCCGTGGACGCTCGACATCTCGGAGTACATGCTCTACGCGATCACGTTCCTCGGCGCGCCCTGGGTGCTGCGCGAGGACGGGCACATCGCCATCGAGATCTTCGTCGAGCAGCTCGCGCCGCGCGCGCGCCGTGCGCCGCGCCGCGCGCGCGACGCGCTCGGCGCCGTGATCTGCGCCGTGCTGCTGTACTACGCCGGCCGCGCGTTCTGGCGCTCATACGCCGCCCACAACCTGGTCTACGAGACTTTCGTCTTTCCCGAGTGGTACCTGTACTGCATCGCGCCGCCCGTGTTCCTGCTGCTGCTCCTGTTGTTCCTGCGCCGCGCGCTGCGGCCGGCGACGCTGGCGCCGCGCGAGCCGCCCAGCGAGGGCATCTAGATGGCGTGGTACGAGATCCTGCTCGTGCTGCTCGGGACTCTGGTCCTGTTCATGGCGATCGGCCTGCCGGTAGTGTTCGCCTTCTTCGCCACCAACCTGGTCGGCGCCTACGTCTTCATGGGCGGGGAAAACGGCATACTGCAGCTGGTGCGCAATGCCGTCGACTCGGTGCAGAGCTTCGCGCTGCTGCCGATCCCGCTGTTCATCCTGATGGGCGAGATCATGTTCTATACCGGCGTCGCGGCGCGCGCCATCGATGCGGTCGACAAGCTGATCGCGCGCGTGCCCGGGCGCCTGTCGCTGGTGGCGATCGTCGGCGGCACGATCTTTTCGTCGCTGTCGGGCTCGACCATCGCCAATACCGCCATGCTCGGCTCGACGCTGCTGCCGGAGATGTATCGGCGCGGCTACAAGCCGTCGATCGCGATCGGCCCGATCGTCGCCGTCGGCGGCCTGGCGATGCTGATCCCGCCCTCGGCGCTGGCGGTGCTGCTCGGCTCGGTGGCGCAGATCCCGATCGGGGCGCTGCTGGTGGCCTCGATCGTGCCGGCGCTGATCCTGGCGGTGATGTTCTTCGGCTACGTCATCCTGCGCTGCCGCATCGACCCGACGCTCGCCCCGGTCTACGACGTCGGCGAGCTCGGCTGGCGCGAGCGCCTGATGCCTTTCGTCAAGTACGTGCTGCCGCTCTCGGCCATTTTCTTCGTGGTGGTGGGCTCGATCATCGGCGGCATCGCCACGCCGACCGAGTCGGCGGCGCTCGGCGCCGCTGCCTCGCTGATCGCGGCCGCCGCGTACCGGCGCCTGACCTGGAACAGCTTCGTCGTCTCGATCCGGCAGACGCTGCGCTTTACCGTGATGACCCTGTTCATCATCTGCGGCTCGATCACGTTCTCGCAGATCATGGCCTTCTCGCAGGCTTCGAACGGCCTGTCGGCGGCGGTGCTCGGCGCCGGCCTCGCGCCGCTGGTGCTGCTCGCCGGCCTGCTGCTGATCCTGCTGTTTCTCGGCTGCTTCATGGACCAGGTGAGCATGATGATGATCACCGTGCCGCTGTTCATGCCGCTGGTGCAGAAGTTCGGCTTCGAGCCCGTGTGGTTCGGGGTGCTGATGCTGATGTGCCTCGAGATCAGCCTGGCGACGCCGCCGTTCGGCCTGCTGCTGTTCGTCGCCAAGGGCGCGTCGCCCGAGTCGACGATGGGTGAGATCGTCGGCTCGGTGGCGCCGTTCGTGGCCCTCGCGCTGTCGGTGGTGGCGCTGCTGGTCGCCGTGCCCGAGCTTACGCTCTGGCTGCCGCGATTGATGGCGCCTTAGGGCGCCGGCGTGATCACCTCGGCGCGCGCCGGCTTCGCGTGCAGCTTATCCACCAGCGCCGCGCGCCGCTCGAGCACCGCGCGCTGGTTGATGTAGCCCTTGTCCGTGATTTCGTTCGCGTCGATCGACGGCGGATCGGCCATGAGCAGGGCACGCACCGGGTGCGTCGAGCTGCCGCCCTCGGCGGCGAGCGACGCGAGCGCGCCCGCGATCTTCGCGCGCAGCGCCTTGGGCGCGAGGTCCGTCGCCGCCGGGCTCAGAAAGACGAGCGCGCCCACTTCGTCGCGGTCGTGCCCGGTGATCACCGCGTCCTGGATCACGGGATTGCCGGCGGCGATCAGCTTCACGCGCACCGCGCCCACGTGCACCCAGGTGCCGCTCGAGAGCTTGAAGTCCTCGGCGACGCGCCCGTCGAACACCAGGCCCTTCTCGGGCGCCGCCCGATCGGCGAATTTCATCGCGTCGCCGATCCGGTAGAACCCTTCCTCGTCGAAGGCGGCGCGCGTCAGGTCGTCGCGCCGGAAGTAGCCCGGCGTGACGTGCGGCCCGCGCACGCGCACTTCGAGCTTGCCGGCCGCGGGCACGAGCTTCAATTCGCAGCCCGGGTTGGGCAGGCCGATGACGCCGGCGCGCTCGATGTGATAGTGCACCGCGGCCGCGGAAGGCGCCGTCTCGGTGGAACCCCACGACGAGATCATCGCCAGCTCGCCCTTTTTCTCGGCCACCGCCATCGCCTCCAGCCGCTCCCACAGGTTCTGCGGCAGCGCCGCGGCGGCGTAGAACAGCATGTCGAGCTCGCGGAAGAAGCTGCGGCGCAGCTCCGCGTCCTGTTCCAGGAACGGCAGCAGCAGGTCGAAGCCGCGCGGCACGTTGAAGTAGAGCGTTGGCGAGACCTCTTTCAGATTCCTCGCCGTGGTCTCGATCAGGCCCGGGGCCGGCTTGCCGCCGTCGATGTACAGCGTGCCGCCGTTGCGCAGCATCAGGTTGAAGCAGAAATTGCCGCCGAAAGTGTGGTTCCAGGGCAGCCAGTCGACGATCGTCTGCGCCTTGTCCTCGAGGAACGGCCAGACCTGCGCCAGCATCTGCTGGTTGGCGCACAGCATGCGCTGCGTGTTGATCACGCCCTTGGGCGCGCCGGTCGAGCCGGAAGTGAACAGGATCTTCGCCACCGTGTCGGGCGTCAGGCGCGAGAAGGCGACCTCCAGCGTCGCGCCGGGATTGGTCTCGAGCAATTTAGACACCGGCGTCGAGGTCGCGCCGACAGCGGCGAGCGCCGGCGCGAACTTCCCGGCGTCGGCGGCGTACACCAGGCCGGGCCGCAGCAGCTCGAAGATCTGCTTCAGCTTGGCGAAATCCTTCGACAGCAGCGAATACGCCGGCGAGATCGGCGCCACCGGCACGCCGACGTGCATCGCGCCGAGCGCGAGCAGCGCGTGCTCGACGCTGTTGTCGGACAGGATCGCGACCGGCTTTTCCGCGTTCAGCCCGAGGTTGAGCAGCGCCTGGCCGATGCGGCGCGCGTCCGACAGGACGTCGCGGTAGGACATGCGCCGCCAGCCCTCGCCCTTGCGCTCGGCGAGAAAGGTCCGGTCGGGCGCATGATCGTACCAGTGCAGCAGCCAGTCGCCGATCGCGCGCGCATAGGGCCTGAGCGGCTGCGGCGAACGCAGCAGCGTCGCGCCGTCCGGGCGGCGCTCGATGTCGACCTTGGCTGGCGCAAAGCGCAGCCCGGAGTGCAGGCGCATGGCGTCCTCCTCGTGCGGCGAGTTTAGCCGATCGCGCTACTATCGCAGCCTTGAGGAGGCGCCATGCGGGCGGGAACAATTGTCGGCTTCGCGATGACGGTGTGGTTCTCCACGCTCTGGGCGCAGGCGCCGCAGGCGCGCGATCCGCTGGCGACACGCGGCGGCTGGGAACTCGGCCTGCAAGCCGCGGCCTACCGCTACGAAGAGCCCAAATTCGCGTTGTGGAAGGGCAACCGCGTCGGCGCGACCGGTTCCTACACGATGTTGTGGCCGCAGTACGTGTATTCACGCATCGAGATGCGCTACTCCTATGGTGCGCTCGACTACACTGGCTCGGGGACCCTGTCCGGCGTCCCCGACCACCTGTACGAGCTGCGCGCCATCATTGGCCAGGACTTTCGCGCCGGCCGCGTCATCTGGTCGCCTTACGTGGGAGTGGCCTACCGACAACTCTACGATGACCTGCGCGGCACCAGCAGCACGGGCGCGCGCGGCTACCGGCGAAAGTCCGAATACTGGTATCTGCCGGCGGGCGTGACGCTGCGTTTGCCGCTGGGCGCGGAGTGGATCCTCGCCCCGCAGATCGAATATGACGCGTTTGCCAATGGCCGGCAGCGCTCGTACCTTGCCGATGCGGGACTGGGTTTCAGCGACGTGGTCAACCGGCAGGAGCGGGGCTACGGGGCGCGCGCGCAGCTGATGCTCGAGCGCCGGCGCTGGTCCTTCGGGCTGTGGGCGCAGTACTGGAAAATCAAGGACTCCGACATCCAGCCGATCGGTTTCGGATTCGTCGGCCTGGAGCCCGCCAACAACACGCGCGAATCCGGCATCGAATTGCGCTACCGCTTCTAGAGATTTCTCCGGCGGCGGGACCCCGCTGCCGCGCTCGTCGCGATTTAACCCGTTGCGTCGCCGTTTTCCGGCGTTTGTCGCATGGCCGTGTCGCGCCGCGAGTGTCCAGCTAGCTTTATCGCCGCAACATCGCGTTCTCAACTTCTGACGAAAGGACCAAGACATGAGCACGAAGAATGAGTTTGCAGTATTGCGCACGCTGATTGCCGCGGTGGCCCTGTGCGCGAGCACCATCACCGCCGTCGAAGCGGCGCCGGTAAAGGTCGAAGCCGTCATTGCAACGATATCGGAATCCAAGCTCGAGTTCGCCGACGGCAGCAAGCGCTACATGCTGGCGTCGCAAAGGCAAGGCAAGGCGGCGGGAAC
>JBDTMD010000057.1:0-7978 GCA_039934435.1 Burkholderiales bacterium | reverse complement strand
CTCGGCGACAAGCTCGAGCTGGCGCTGACCGTCGCCCGGCTCGGGCGCAGCTCGATCGACTTCTCGGTTGTCGGCAGCGTGGCGGGCGAAGAGAAATTTCGCGCCCGGCACAAGGTGGCGCTGATGTCGCTCGATTCGCTGCGCGCGTTGCCGATCCCCGACGACCTGCGCGACAAGATGCAGCCCTACGTGCAGGGGTGAGTCTGGTCTAAGATCGGCCCATGCCGGTCCGCCAGGAAATCCGCGAAGGCCGCGTTCCCGTCAAGGTCTATACCGACGAGATCGAGGACAGCGCGCGCCGGCAGCTCGTCAACATCTCGCAGCTGCCGATCGTGCATCACCATATCGCGGCGATGCCCGACGTGCACCACGGCATCGGCGCCACGGTCGGCTCGGTGATCCCGACGCTGCGCGCCATCATTCCGGCCGCGGTCGGCGTCGACATCGGTTGCGGCATGATCGCGGCGCGCTTGTCGCTTACCGCGAACGAAATCGACGAAGCGTCCCTGAAGAAGGTGTTCGCGCAGATCTCGCGCGACGTGCCGGTGGGCTTCGAGCAGCACGACGAGCGCGAGGCGCGCACCGACAGCGCGAAGCCGTTCAAGCGCGGCCTGCGCACGATCCTCGACAAGCATTCCGGTATTGAAAAGCGCGTCGGCAAGAAATCGAGCTGGGTGCGGCAGATGGGCACGCTCGGCGGCGGCAACCACTTCATCGAAGTGTGCCTCGACGAGGCGGGTCGGGTGTGGGTGATGCTGCATTCGGGCAGCCGCGGCATCGGCAACGCCATCGGCACCTACTTCATCGCGCTGGCGAAGCGGGACGCCGAGCGCCACCAGCTGCAGCTTCCCGACCGCGACCTCGCCTATTTCGTGGAAGGCGCGCAGCATTTCGACGACTACGTCGAGGCGGTCGGCTGGGCGCAGGACTACGCGCGCGCCAACCGCGCCGAGATGATGGACCTGGTGCTCGAGGCGCTGCGCCGCCACCTGCCGGCGTTCGCGGTGACGGGCGAGGCAGTCAACTGCCACCATAACTATGTCGAGCGCGAGACGCACTACGGCGAACAAGTGTGGCTGACGCGCAAAGGCGCGATCCGCGCCCGCGGCGGCGACCTCGGCATCATCCCGGGAAGCATGGGCACGCGGAGCTACATCGTCCGCGGCAGGGGCGGCGCCGAGTCGCTGCAGTCCTGCGCGCACGGCGCCGGCCGGCGCATGAGCCGGACGCAGGCCGAGAAGCAGTTTTCCGTTGCGGACCTTGCCGAGCAGACCGCGGGAGTCGTCTGCCGCAAGGACAAGGGCGTGCTGGACGAAATCCCCGGCGCCTACAAGGACATCGACTCGGTCATGGCGAACCAATCCGACCTGGTCGACGTGCTGCACACGCTCAAGCAGGTCCTGTGCGTAAAGGGCTAGTCAGCTGCCGCTGAACCAGTTGTAGCCCTTGTCTTCCCAGTAGCCGCCCGGGTAGTCGTTGGTGACGAACAGCGCCGCGATGTGCTTCGGATTCTTGAAGCCGAGCTTGGTCGGAATGCGCAGCTTGACCGGTGCACCGTACTCGGGCGGAAGCGGATCGGCGTCGTAGCGCAGGCTGAGCTGCGTCTGTGGATGCAGCGCGGTCGGCATGTCGATGCTGGTCGAATAGTCGTCGAAGCATTTGAAGCCGACGTACTTCGCCGTCAGGTCGGCGCCGACGCGCTGCAGGAAATCCGAGAAGCGCACACCGCTCCACTTGCCGATCGCGCTCCAGCCCTCGACGCAGATGTGGCGCGTCACCTGCGACACCTGCGGCAGCAACTTGAGTTCCGCCAGGGTCCAGGCGCGCTTTTCGCGCACCAAGCCGCCGACTTCCAGCCGCCAGGAGCCCGCATCGACGCGGCGGATCTCGTCGCGCCCGTAGTAGGCATTGAACGGGAATGGTCGCGTGATGCGATTTTCGGGAAATTCCGGCGCCAGCCGCGTCGAGCTGAACAGCCACGACTGCACGCCATCGTTCCAGCGCGACATGCCGTCGAGGACGCTCTGCACCGACTCGTCGTCGCTGAGTTCACAACCGGAAAGCAGGGTGAGCGCGCCGAGCGACAGTCCCTGCCGCAGGAACAGGCGCCGCTCGAGGCTCGCGAGCCGCGGCCCGCGGTGCGGCTTGATACGATCGCCCATGCTCATGACATCCTCCGCGCGCGCACGTTGCCGGTGATCATCGCGGGCAGGGTACGCGGCACCAGCGCCACCATGGCCACATGAACGATGACGAACAGCACGATCCCGGCCATGCAGAAGAAATGCACATAGCGCGCGCCCTCGTAATCGCCCATCAGCTGGCCGAGCGTCTGCATCTGCACGGGCTTCCATAGCACCAGTCCGGAAAGGACGAGCAGCACGCCAAACGCGATGGCAGCGAGGTAGGCGGCGCGCTGCGTCGCGTTGTAGACCGAAAGGTCGTCGTGCTTCAGACGCAATCGCAGCGCGTCAAGCGCGTCGCGCAGCGCGGCAAGCGGGGAAAAAGGCAGCAGCTTGCGCCGGAAGTGACCCGACAGGACACCGTAGGCGAGATAGGCAATGCCGTTCAGAAACAACAGCCACATGGCGGCAAAGTGCCACTGCAGGGCGCCCGCCAGCCAGCCACCCAGCGTCCACTCATTCGGAAACGAGAATTCGAACAGGGGTGAGGCGTTGTAGATGCGCCAGCCCGAGAGCACCATCAGCAGGATGGCGAAGGCGTTGATCCAGTGCGTTATCCTCACAGCGAGCGGGTGTATGCGAATCGTCGGTGCGCTCATCGGGCCTCCTTGGGCGATTTCCTGCCTTGGTCGAAACTGGATACGCGCACTTACTTGGGGAACACCGCACTTACTGTACGCTCAAAGGATGGACATGAACCCGGATTCCTTGCGTCGAAACCCGCGCCGCCGATTTCTTGGCGCCGCCGTCGCACTGCCGTTCGCGCGGGTCGCTTTCGGTCAGGATTTGCCGTTGACGCCCGCCTGCGGCCCGCAGGCCACGCTCACGCCGCGCCAGACCGAGGGACCTTATTACACGCCGGACACGCCGCTGCGCAGTTCGTTCATCGAGCCCGGCAGCAAGCTCGAGCCGTTGGTCCTCACTGGCCGCGTGGTTTCGCCGCAATGCCGACCCGTGGCAAAGGCGCTGCTGGATTTCTGGCATTGCGACGAGAATGGCGAGTACGACAACCGGGGCTTTCGCTACCGCGGCCACCTGTTCGCGGACGCCGAGGGCCGTTTTCGCCTGGAGACCATTTTTCCGGCGATTTATCCCGGCCGCGCGCGACACATCCACGTGAAGGTGCAGGCGCCGGGCCGGCGCATTCTCACCACGCAGCTGTACTTCCCGGGGGACGCCCGCGACGGCCTCTGGCGCAATGAGCTGGTGGTGGCGATGGCGCGGCAAGCCGAGGGCCGTCGGGCGGCTTTCCAGTTCATCGTCGATGCCTGAAGATGACATAATCGCGCCTTCCGCAAATTGCCGGCGCGCATCACATGACTTACATCGTCACCGAAGACTGCATCAAGTGCAAGCACATGGATTGCATCGAAGTGTGCCCCGTGGACTGCTTCTACGAGGGCGAGAACATGGTCGTGATCCATCCCGATGAGTGCATTGACTGCGGCGTGTGCGAGCCCGAGTGTCCGCCTAAAGCCATCCTGCCGGACTCCGACGCCAAGGCCGAGCGCTGGCTGAAAATGAACACAGAGTTTTCCATCAAGTGGCCCAACATCACGCGCAAGGGCACGCCGCCCGCCGACGCGGATGACTGGAAGGGCGTTCCGGACAAATACGCGCAGTACTTCACGCCAAACCCCGGCAAGGGGTAGTAATTGCAGCTCACAGCGGAAGAGCGCGCCATCCTCGGCGGTGAGCGCGGCCCGGCCGCGCGCCGTGCGCTCGAGTACCAGGTCAAGGTGGGCGAATTCTGGAGCGCGAAGCGCTTCGTGCCGGTCACCAACGTCCACATGATGGGCGACATCGAGGTGATGGGCGACGGCGGCCTGCAGTGGCTCAAGGACACCGCCGCGCTCGGCGCGCGCTGCGCCGTCGGCACCACCACCAACGCGCGCTGCATCGATTTCGCGCACTGCGACCAGCTTGGGCAGGACGCCGGCGAAGTCGCCAAGGAGCGCGAGCTGATCGCCTGCCTGCGGCGCATGGACGTGGTGACCACGGACACCTGCATCAACTACCAGACCGTTTACCAGCCGCACATGGGCGAGCACGTGGCCTGGGGGGATACCGGCACCGTGATCTACGCCAATTCCGTGTTTGGCGCGCGCAGCAATTTCGAGTCGGGCCCGGCGGCCCTGGGCGCGGCGCTGACCGGCCGCACGCCCGAATACGGATTCCATCTCGACGAGCACCGCCGAGGTGGCTTCACGGTCGAGCTGCGCGCAAGCCTAGATGATCTCGCCGACTGGGGCGCGGTGGGCAAGCTGGTAGGCGAGCCGCACCAGAGCTACTTCTCGGTGCCGGTGTTCCACGGTTTTCACCGCACGCCGACCTCGGACGAGCTGAAGCACCTGGGCGCCGCCCTGGCGAGCTACGGCTCGATGGGCATGTTCCATTTCGTCGGCGCGACGCCGGAGGCGCCCACCATCGAGGCGGCGCTCGGTCGGCGTCAACCGACAGAGCGCCTGGCGATCGCGGACGCCGACCTCGAGCGCGTCTACGCCGGCTACGGGCTGGGCGACGGCGATGCGCGACTGGTGGTGTTCTCCGGCCCGCAGCAGTCGCTCCTGGAAATGAAGCAGCTCGCCGCGCTGTTCGACGGCCGCCGCGTGAAGCAGGGCGCGCGCTGCTTCGTCACCACCAGCGGCGGCGTCCTCGCCCAGGCGCACGCGCTCGGCTACGCCAATGCGCTGGAGGATGCGGGCGTGACGCTGCTCGAGGGCGTGTGCTTCTACATCCTGCAGAACCTCTCGCCGATGCGCGTGGCGAACAAGTGGACCAACATGGTGTCGAATTCGGCCAAGATCGTGAACATCATCGGCGCGCACCGCTTCAACACCATCCTGCGCCGCACGCGCGACTGCGTCGACATCGCCTGCACGGGAGTCCTGCATTGAGCGCGGCACGCCTGCGCGTGGCGCGCGCCTTCGGCCCGCCGGTGGAAGGCGTGGCGCTGCTGTCCGAGGAGGGATTTTCGCCGCGCTACGACCTCGACCGCTGGAGTGGCGTCATCACCAAGGCCGGGCACAAGCTGGAAGGCGAGAACATCAAGGACAAGGTGTGCTTTTTCCCCACCGCCAAGGGCGGCATCGCCGCGGGCTGGGCATTTCACGATTTGCAATGGAAGAAAATCGCACCCAAAGCGTTCATCTTCGGGGTGACCAACCCGGTGATGGTGCAGGGCGCCGTGTTCGCCGGCATCACCATCACTGAAGGCTGGACGCCGCACCCGCGCGACGTGCTGAAGAACGGCGACTGGGTGCGGGTGGATCCCCTGGGCATGTGGATCGAGGTGCTGAGGAGAAAGTCATGAGTCGCATTGCTGTTCTGCTGGCGGCGCTGCTGGTCGCGGGTTGCGCGCTCATTCCGGGTCGCGACCTCGAGGTGGGTAGGTCCAATGCCGCCGACGTGGCGGCGCAGATGGGCCAGCCGGCGTTGACGCTCGATCAGCCGGACGGCGGGCGGCAGCTGTATTTCACGTACTGGCCCTGGGGCCGCCTGACCTATGTGGCGACGATCGGAGCGGACGGCGTGCTGCACGGGTTCGACCAGCGCCTGACGTACCAGAACATCCATGCCGTGCACGCGGGGATGACCCGCGACGACGTTCGCCGCCTGCTCGGGCCCCCGTACGGAATCAGCCGCCTGCCGCGGCAGCAGCGCGAGGTCTGGGAATACCCGTGGCGGCACGCGGTGCGCGAGGGGCGCGTGCTGTTCGTGCAGTTCTCCGACGACGGCATCGTGCGCGAGGCGATCGAGATGCACGATAACGAGCGCGACCCGGAGAACGATTCGCGCCGCTGACCCGGCGCACTACAGCAGGCGCCGCAGCTCGATCTTCAGCACCTTGCCGTAGTTGTTCTTCGGCAGGCTCGCCACGAAGCGGTAATCGCGCGGGCGCTTGAAGCGCGCGATGTGCTCGAGGCACAGGGCATCGAGCTCCTGCCCCGTGACCTCGCCGCGCCGCACGACGAACGCCACCACTTCCTCGCCCCACTCGGGGTTCGATCTCCCGACCACCGAGCACTCGGCCACGGCAGGGTGGCGCAGCAGTACTTCCTCGATCTCGCGCGGGTAGATGTTCGAGCCGCCCGAGATGATCATGTCCTTGGAACGGTCGCGGATCGTAAGATAGCCTTCGGCGTCGAGACTGCCGAGGTCGCCGGTGTGCAGCCAGCCGCCGCGCAGCGTCTGCGCCGTGGCCTGCGGGTTTTCCCAGTAGCCCGCCATCACGCAATCCGAGCGCGTCACGATCTCGCCGACCTCGCCCATGGGCAGGTCGCGGTCCTCGTCGTCCACGACGCGCACTTCGACCCCGGTGCGCGCGTAGCCGCAGGACTCGAGCTTGTGGCGCGCGGCGTGATCGGATTGCGGCAGGCCGGTGATGGTCATCGGCGCCTCGCCCTGGCCGAGCAGCTGGTACAGGCGCGGGCCGAAGAGCTCGATGGCGCGCAGGCAGTCGGCGACGTACATGGGCGCGCCGCCGTAGGTGATGGTCTTCACGTTGCGCAGGTCGGCAGTGCCGGCGGCGCGGCTCGCCAGCAGGCGCACGATCATGGTCGGCGCCGCGAAAAAGGACACGCCCCGGTGCGCGGCGATCAGGCGGAAGATCTCCTCGGGCTCGAAGCCGCCGCTTTCCGGGATGACGTTGAGCGCGCCCATCGCCACGTGGGGCAGGCCGTACATGCCGGACCCGTGCGACATCGGCGCCGCCTGCAGGATCGAGTCGCCGGGCCCGAGACGGTCGATGTCCGCGTAGTAGGCCTGCGTCGCGTAGAGCAGGTTGCCGTGCGTGAGCATGGCGCCCTTCGGCACGCCGGTAGTGCCGCTGGTGTAGAACAGCCAGGCGACGTCGCCGGGGGCGACGTCGGCAACTGCCGCCGGCGCGGACTCACGCAGCATCGCGAAATCGCGCGACGCAATCGACATGCCCTGCGGCACGCTTGCTTCCAGGTCGGGGGTGACAAAGCACAGCTTCGCCCCGGAATTCTCGAGGATGGTGGCGAATTCGCGCGCATGCAGCTTGGCGTTGATCGGCACTGCAACGAGGCCCGCGTGCCAGCAGGCGAACATGACCGGGTAGTACTCCGGGCAGTTCTTCATCGCCAGGCCGACGCGGTCGCCGCGCGTCAGGCCGTGGCGCGCCAGCATGCCCGCGGCGAGTCGCGCCACTTGTTCGGAAAACTCGCCGTAGGTTGCGACGGTGCGCGTGCCGCGCGCCAGCGCCGGCGCCACGGGCAGGCGCAGCGCGCTTGCGTGCAGGAGCCGGGCGATGTTCATTGGATGCCGAACAGCGCGCGGGCGTTGCGTGTCGTCGCCTCGGCGAGCGCCTCCGGCGCTTCGCCGCGCGCGCGCGCGACGAAGCGCAGGATGTGCGGCAGGTGCGCCGGCTCGTTGCGCCGAGCTTTGGGCTGCGAATGCAGGTCGCGCGGCGTCAGATAGGGCGAATCGGTCTCGAGCAGCAGTCGGTCCTGCGGAATCTCTTTCACCAGCGCGACCAGATGCCGCCCGCGCCGCTCGTCGCAGATCCAGCCGGTAATGCCGATGTACAGACCCAGCTCGAGGTAGGCGCGCAGCTCGGCCGCCTCGCCGGTGAAGCAATGCGCCACCGCCTTGCCTACGTCCAGGTTCCGCAGGATCTCGGCGAAGCGCGGATGCGCGTCGCGCGAATGCAGAAACAGCGGCTTGCCGAGCTCGGCGGCGAGCTCGAGCTGCGCCACGAACCATTTTTCCTGGCTGGGATGCGGCGAGTAGTTGCGGTTGAAATCCAGGCCGCATTCGCCGATGGCGACGAC
>JBDTMD010000056.1:0-8019 GCA_039934435.1 Burkholderiales bacterium | reverse complement strand
CGCGCCCGCACCTCGCGCAGATCGTGCGCCATGCGCGCACGCTGCACGCGCGGCGCGGCGAGACCGTGGCGCGGCACGGCGAAACCGTTCCGGGCCTGTTCGCCGTCACCTACGGCATGGTAAAGCTCGTGCTGCGCGGTGGCGCCGGCGCCGAGCGTGTGCTGCGCCTGGTAGGGCCGTCGCAGACTTTCGGCGAGGTGGTGCTGTTCCTGCAGCGGCCGCTGCCGCTCGACGCGGTGGCGCTGGTCGACACGCGGCTGGTGCTGGTGCCGGCGGCCCCGCTGCTCGAGCTGCTCGAGGGCGACGCGCACTTCGCGCGCAGCCTGATCGCGAGCCTGTGCCAGCGCATGCATGCACTGGTGTGCGATTTCGAGGCCACCACCCTGCACGGCGCCGCCGCGCGTCTTGCCGCCTACCTCGAGTCACTCGCGGAAACGCCGGGCGAAACGCGCGTCACCCTTCCGGCCGCCAAGAAGGTCATCGCGGCGCGGCTTGGCATGACCAAGGAGACTTTCTCGCGCACCTTGCACGAGCTGGCGCACGGCGACCTGGTGCGATTGGCCGGACGCGATGTGCTGCTGCTCGACCGGGCGGGCCTGGAGCGCACGGCGCGCAGTTGAGCGCCCGGACGGGCGTTGACGCAGGTCAATCCTTGCGGCCGGAGTACGGCGATACTGAGGGCGTCAAACCGAAGGAGTTCGCATGTTCAAGCACATCCTGGTCGCCACCGACGGTTCGAGTCTTGCGGCGAAAGGCATCAAGGCCGGCGTGCGGCTCGCCGCCGCGCTCGGCGCCAAAGTCACCGGCGTGAGCGTGATCGCGCCCTGGCGCACGCCGATGTACAGTGAAGGCGTCACCTACAACGTTCCGGCCTCGCCGCAGCAGTACAAGGTGGCCGCGGAAACGGCCGCGCGCAAGGCGCTCGCCGTGGTGCAGATCGAGGCCGAGGCCGCGGGCGTGGCCTGCGCGACGCAGATCGTCACCGACGATCAACCCTGGGCCGGCATCCTGCGCGTGGCCAAGGCGAAACGCTGCGACCTGCTGTCGATCGCCTCGCACGGCCGCGGCGGTCTCGGCGGGCTGCTCCTCGGCAGCGAAACGACGCGCGTGCTCGCGCACTCGAAGCTGCCCGTCCTGGTAACGCGCTGAGCGCTGGCGTTACTTCCAGGGCGCCCCGAGCCCGACCGGCGCCGGGGCGATCTGGGTGATGCGCTGGAACAGGCGCCGGTACTCGCGCTCGCCGACGCCGGCCAGTGGATCGTCGTTCGCCGCAAACGCGGCCTCGATCGCCGCCCAGTCCTCGGCCATCAGCGAGCGCTCGGCGAGCGGCAGCAACTCCTGCTCCTCGCAGCGCATGTGCCGCCACTGAAACTCGGCGTAGTCGTCGACCGCGGCCTGGAATTGCGCTGTGCCTTCGGGCCAGGTCTGCTCGACGCCGAGCACGGCGCGCTCAAGATCGCGCAGGCGGCGCGCGCCTTCGACGTGCTCGCCCCGCAGCCGGTCGATCAGCGCCGCCGCCTGCGGCGCGCGCGCCAGCAGCCGTGCGAACAGGTACTTGTCCTCCTTCGGGTGGTGCAGCTTCTCCGGGAATTCGTCGATGTAGAAGATCATGGCGCGCAGCGCCGCGAAGTCCGGGCGCGTCGAGGATTCGCGCGCCATGCGCGCGAGCTCGCGCAGCCCGCTCAGCACGGCGCTGATCGAGCGGTGCTCGGCGCGCAGGTTGGCGATCGCGCTAGGCATGCCGGATCCTCACTTCACCAAGGTCACGGGTACCGCCGCGAGGTGCACCACGCGCTGGGCGACGGAGCCGAGGAGCACCGAGCCGAGCGCGCCCATGCCGCGCGTGCCCATGACCACCTCGTCGATGCCGTGGGCGGTGGCGAAGCGCGCGATGGTGTGCGCCGCCTCGCCGCGCTGCAGATGCTCGACGTGCGGCACCTTCTCGGCCGCCATCGCCTCGGCCGCCGCCTGGCGCACGCCGCGGCCGGCGCTCTGGTGCGCCTGCTCCAGCTCCGCGCGCACGGCGTAGGCGCGCGTCTCCTCGTAGGCGATCGGCGGCTCGACGTGCAGCACATGGACCTCGGCGGCCGATTCCCGCGCGCGCTGCGCAGCAAGGCGCAATCCGCGCAGCGCGGCTTCCGATCCATCCACCGGCACGAGTATGCGTTTCATCTCGCTCTCTCCTTTGTGCGCCCGGGCGTCATATCACCCTCGAGTACTCGGCCCGCGCCTGGCGCTCGCGCAGGAAGCGGTCGAACACGGCGCACACCACGCGCACCAGCAGCCGTCCCTTGGGCGTCACCACGATCCAGTCGTCCTGCAGCTCGACCAGGCCTTCGGCCTCGAGCCGGCGCAGCACGTCCATTTCCGGCGCGAAGGTTTTCTTGAAGTCGATGAGGTAGGACAGCTCCACGGATTCGATCGACAGCCGGAATTGGCACGCCAGCCCCTGGATCACCGCGCGGCGCACGAGGTCGTCCGGCGTCAGCTCGAGGCCGCGCGCCACCGGCAGGCGCCCCACGTCGAGCTCCGCGTAGTAATCCTCGAGGCGCTTCTGGTTCTGGTAGTAGGTGGGGCCGACGCTGCCGATCGCCGACACGCCGAGGCCAACGAGATCGCTGCCGCCGCGCGTCGAATAACCCTGGAAGTTGCGCTGCAGCCGCCCCTGCGACTGCGCCAGCGCGAGCTCGTCGTCGGGGCGCGCGAAATGGTCCATGCCGATGTACAGATAGCCGGCGCGCGTCAGGCGGCCGATGGCGAGCGACAGGATCTGCAGCTTGGCTTCCGCGCCCGGCAGGTCGGCGGCGACGATGCGCCGCTGCGGCTTGAACAGCGTCGGCAGGTGCGCATAGCTGTAGAGCGCGACGCGGTCCGGGTCGAGGGCGATCACTTTGTCGAGCGTGCGGTCGAAGCTGTCCAGGGACTGCTTGGGCAGGCCGTAGATCAGGTCGACGTTCAGCGAGCGAAAGCCCGCCGCGCGCGCCTCGCCCGCCACGCGGCGCGTCTCCTCCTCGCTTTGCACGCGGTGCACCGCCTTCTGCACCTGCGGGTCGAAATCCTGCACGCCGAGCGAAGCGCGGTTGAAGCCCAGCTCGGCGAGGAATGCCATCAATCCCGGCGCCGCGGTGCGCGGATCGATCTCGATGGCGCACTCGCAGCCGGGCTCGCGCTGGAAGCGGCGCTCGATCGAGGCCATCAGGGCGCGTATCTCGTCGCGCGCGAGAAACGTCGGCGTGCCGCCGCCCCAGTGCATCTGGCCGATCGCCTGCACGCCGTCCAGCGACGGCGCCAGCAGCGCCAGTTCCTTCTCCAGGTACTTGATATACTGGGCCGATTGCGATTTGTCGCGCGTCGCCACCTTGTTGCAGGCGCAGTAGTAGCAGACCGTGTCGCAGAATGGCAGATGGACGTAGAGCGACAGCGGCTGGCTGAAGCCGCCGATATTGCGCTTGGCGAGCCACTGGCGCAGCTCGGCCTCGCCGAAGGCCTCGACGAATCGGTCCGCCGTCGGGTACGAGGTGTAGCGCGGCCCGCTGACGTCATACTTGCGGATCAGGACCGGGTCGATGGTCAGATCGGAGGCGGGGTAGTGCATTGCAAGGCACTATGGCCCGTGGGAGAAGCCGTACCTTGATTTCCGTCAAACCCGGCTTCTTTCGCCACCCGGCCGTGCTCGCTGCCGGCAGCGTGGCGCTCGGTGCGCTGCTCGCCGCCAATGTCCTCGCGTTCATCCGCGGCACGGACAGGCCGTGGCTCCTTGGCGCGGTGATCCTCACCGACATGCTGGTGGTAGCGGTCAGCCTGGTGGCCGCCCTGTGGTCGGTGGCGGTCTGGGGCGGGCGCCGCGACGTCAGCGAGGCGCGCCTCGCGGCCATCGTCGAATCGGCGATGGACCCGATCATCACCGTGGATGCGGCGCAGACCATCGTGCTGTTCAATCGCGCCGCCGAGCTGGCGTTTCGCTGCCGCCGCGAGCAGGCGGTCGGCGCGCCGCTCGAGCGCTTCATTCCGCAGCGTTTCCGCGGCGCGCATCGCGGGCATATCGAACGCTTCGGCGACACCGGCGTCACCAACCGGCGCATGGGCGACCTGACGACGCTGTGGGCGCTGCGCGCCGACGGCGAGGAATTTCCGATCGAGGCCTCGATCTCCCAGGCCAGCGAGCCCGGCAGCCGGCATTACACGGTGATCCTGCGCGACATCACGCTGCGCCGGCAGCACGAGCAGACGCTGCTGCGCCAGCAGCAGGAGCTGCGCGAGCTCTCGGCGCGCGTGCTCGAGGCGCGCGAAGACGAAAAGACGCGCATCGCGCGCGAGCTGCACGACGAGCTTGGCCAGCTGCTCACGGCGCTGAAGATGGACCTTGCCTGGCTGCGCGAGCGGCTGCCGCCCGCCGACGGCGAGCTCGTTGCACGCGCCAACACCATGGGCGCCCTGCTCGATCGCACGGTCGCCTCGACGCGGCGCATCTCGTCCGACCTGCGGCCGCTGATGCTCGACGACCTGGGACTCGCCGACGCGGCGGCCTGGCTGGTCGACGATTTCGCCACCCGCTCCGGCATCGCCTGCGAGATCAAGGTGGCGGGCGACAGCGCCTTTGCCGGACTCGACGGCCAGGTCGCCACCGCGATCTACCGCGCGCTGCAGGAATCGCTGACCAATATCGCCAAGCACGCGCACGCCGCGCACGCGTGGGTGGCGCTGAACGCCGAAGACGGCCACGTGAGCTTCGAAGTCGAGGACGACGGCCGCGGCATCGGCGCCGACGAGGCCGGCGAGCAGCGCGGCCTTGGCCTTATCGGCATGCGCGAGCGAATTTCGTACCTCGGCGGCGCATTGGAGGTGGCGCCCGCGCCGCGCGGCGGCACGCGCATCAGCGCCCGGGTCCCGGTGCAGGCCGGCGGTGCCGCATGATCCGAGTGCTGATCGCCGACGACCACGAGATCGTGCGCGACGGGCTGAAGCGCATTCTCGCCGCGAGCCCCGACCTGCGGTTGGCCGGCGAAGCGGCCGACGGCGACCAGGCGCTGGCGCTGGTGCGCGCCAACGTCTACGACGTCGCGGTGCTCGACATGTCGATGCCCGGCCTCTCCGGCATTGACCTGATCAAGCGCCTGAAGCTGGAACAGCCGAAGCTCAGGGTCCTGGTGCTCTCCATGCACGGCGAGCAGCAGTACGCGGCGCGCGCGCTGAAGGCAGGGGCGGCGGGCTATCTGACCAAGGACAGCGCTTCCGAGCAACTGCTGCTCGCCCTGCGCAAGATCGCCGGCGGCGGCGTGCATGTGTCGGACGCGACAACGGCCCAGCTCATTACCGGCGCCAACGGCGACGGCCCGCCGCACACGCGGCTTTCGGACCGCGAATTCGAAGTGCTCAAGCTGCTCGCCGCGGGCAACACCCCGGGCGAGATCGCGCGGCAGTTGCGCCTGTCGGTGAAGACGGTGAGCACGCACAAGACGCACGTGCAGGGAAAGCTCGGCCTCGCCGGCACCGCCGAGCTGGTGCGCTACGCGCTGGAGCACAAGCTGCTGTAGGAAAATTCCCAGGCCGCGCGGGCGTCTTTTCCGGCGCGCGATCGCGGCCCGCGCCGATAGCGCGAGCAGGCCCGCGCCGCCACACTGGCGGCATGCAAACGCAAACCATCTATCTGGTCGAGGATTCACCGCTGGTGCGCGAGCGCCTGCTGGAGATGTTCGATGCGGTGCCCGGCGCGCGCGTCGTCGGCATGGCCGCGGGCGCCGACCAGGCGACCCGCGAAATCCTCGCGGAGCGCCCGGACATCGTCGTGCTCGACATCCGCCTCGCGCAAGGCAGCGGCTTCGACGTGCTGCGCGCGGTGCGCGAGATCGCGCCGCAGGTCGACGTTTACATGCTCTCCGGCTTCGCCTCCGATCCGTACCGGCACCTCGCCCTGCAGCTCGGCGCGCGCGGTTTCTTCGACAAGAGCGCCGAGTTCGGGTGCCTCAGGGACATCGTCGTCGCACGCACTTCGCGGGCGCAACCACAACTTCAACAAGGAACGCCATGAGCGCAGTCACCGCCATCCGCCCGGCCGCCGCGAGCAAGTTCGAGGTCACCTGCTCGAGCTGCAACCTGCGCGAGCTGTGCCTGCCCGCCGGGCTGTGCGCCGAAGACCTGCAGCGCGTCGAGAACCTGGTGTACGCGCGGCGGCGCGTGAAGCGCGGCGAGACGCTGTACCAGGCGGGCAGCGCTTTCAGCGCCGTGTACGCCATCCGCAGCGGCTTTTTCAAGACCAAGCTGATCGACAGCAACGGCCGCGAGCAGGTGACGGGCTTTTTCATGGTCGGCGAGCTGCTCGGCATGGACGGCATCGGCGGCGACTACCACGGCACCGCCGTCGCCCTCGAGGACAGCGAGGTCTGCATCCTGCCCTACGCCCTGATCGAGGACCTGGCGCGCGACATCCCGGCGCTGCAGCGCCGCCTGCACGCCGTGCTGGCGCGCGAGATCGGGCGCGACCACGGCATCATGATGCTGCTCGGCTCGATGCGCGCCGAGGAGCGCCTGGCGACCTTCCTGCTCAACCTGTCGAAGCGCTTCCTGCGCCGCGGCTATTCGTCGACCGAATTCCACCTGCGCATGACGCGCGAGGAGATCGGCAGCTACCTCGGCCTGAAGCTGGAGACGGTGAGTCGCCTGTTCTCCGCGTTCCAGAAGGACGGCCTGATCGAGGTGCAGCAGAAGCACGTGCGCATCCTCGACATCGAGGGCCTGGAGCGCTTGCTGGCGGCGCGGCGCTGAGGCCGGCGCCCGGCGGCAATTTCGGGCGCCGCGCCCGGCCGAAGTAACATCGGGCATGCGCAGCACCGCAGCTTTCGCGCTGCTCCTGGCGGCCTATGCGGCGCTCGCCCTGCTGCCGCTCGCGCTCGCCGCAGCGCAGGGGCTGCCGCGCCGCCCCTGGCTCGACGAGCTGTCCTCCGGGCTGGCGATGGTGGGATTCGCCGTGCTGCTGCTCGAATTCGCACTCTCGGGCCGCACCCGGCGCCTGTCGGCGCGCCTGGGAACGGACCTGACGATGCGCTTGCACCAGCGGATGGCGCTGGTGGCGCTCGCCTTCCTGCTGTTCCACCCGTTCCTGTATGCGCCGGCCTTCAGCGAGCGTCCCGCGTTCGGCTCAGGCGCCGGGATGCGCGTGCTGCTGACGCCGGCGGCGACGGTGAGCGGCATGGCCGCCTGGATGCTGCTGGTGATGCTTGTGGCCCTGGCCGTGTTCCGCTCGCAGCTGCGCTGGTCCTATGAAGCCTGGCGCGTCTCGCACGGGGTCGGCGCGCTGGTGATCGCGCTCCTCGGCACGCATCACGTGCTCGACACCGGGCGCTACGCGCAGGGCCCCTGGCTGCGCGGCTTGTGGCTCGCGGCCTGCGCCGCCGCCCTGGCGTCACTGGCCGTGGTCTACCTGCTGCGGCCGCTGCTGCAGCTGCGCCATCGCTGGCGCGTCGCGATCGTCGCGCCGGAGGCCGAGCGCCTGTGGCGCGTGGTGCTGGAGCCCGAGACGGCAAGCAATTTCCGCTTCGAAGCCGGCCAGTTCGTGTGGGTCAGGCTGCACCGCGCGCTCGGCCGCATCACCGAGCATCCGTTTTCCATCGCCTCGGCGCCGGGCCAGCTGCCGCGCCTGCAGTTCGTGGTCAAGGAGGCCGGCGACTTCACGCGCGGCATCGGCCGCGTGCTGCCCGGCACCGCCGCCTACGTCGACGGCCCCTACGGCAACCTGACGCTCGCCGGCCGCAGCGGCGCCGGCGTCATGCTGATCGCCGGCGGCGCCGGCATCGCGCCGATCCTGAGCCTGGCCCGCGAGCTCGCCGCCACGCACGATCCGCGGCCGCTGAAGATCATTTACGCCGACCGCTCGGCGGCGCAGCTCGTGGCGCGCGCCGAGCTCGAGGTCCTGGCGCGCGCCCCCGGGCGCGAGGTCCACTTCATCGTCGACGAGCCGCCGGCAGACTGGGCCGGCTTGCGCGGCCGCGTCGACCGCGCCAACCTGAAGGCGTGCCTGCCGCG
>JBDTMD010000055.1:0-8072 GCA_039934435.1 Burkholderiales bacterium | reverse complement strand
CGCGCCGATGCGCCGTTCATCGCGGTGAACTGCGGCGCCATCCCGGAGAACCTGCTCGAGTCCGAGCTTTTCGGCCACAAGAAGGGCGCGTTCACCGGTGCGGTCCAGGACCGGCGCGGCCTGTTCCAGGCCTGCGAGGGCGGCACGCTGTTTCTCGACGAGGTCGGCGACATGCCGCCGGCGCTGCAGGTCAAGCTGCTGCGCACGCTCGAGGATCGTGTGGTGCGCCCGGTGGGCGCCAACGACGCCATCGCGGTGAACGTGCGCATCATTTCGGCGACGCACCGCAAGTTCGAAGAGCGCATCGCGACGGGCGAGTTCCGCGAGGACCTGTATTACCGGCTGAACGTAGTCAAGCTGGAACTGCCGGCGCTCGCGCAGCGGCGCGAGGACGTGCCGCTGCTCGCCGGGCATTTCCTGTCGCGCCTTGCCGAGCGCTACGGGCGCCCGCGCCTCGGCATCTCGCCGGAGGCGATGGAGCTGCTGGTGAGCGCGGCGTGGCCGGGAAACGTGCGCCAGCTCCTCAACGTCATCGAGCGTGCCGTGGCGCTGACCACGACCGAAATGATTTCGGCGTCGCTGGTGCGCCAGGCGCTGGACGTCGGCGCGGGCTCGCTCACGCCGCTCGACGAGGCGCGGCGCGCATTCGAGCGCGAGTACCTGGTGCGCATCCTCAAGATCACCGGCGGCAACGTGACGCAGGCGGCGCGCCTCGCCGGGCGCAACCGCACGGAGTTCTACCGCCTGCTCGAGCGCCACACGCTCATGCCCGCCATGTTCAAGGTAAAGGTGGCCGCCGAGTCCTGAAGCTGTCGCCGTCGGGCGACAGATAAATGCGCACGGCGTCAGGCGCTTGCGGCCGCCGTGAACTAGTTCGTCGTCCCCGGCAGACGATTACGGCGGCTCGGGGCGTGCACAATTTCCCCTCGCGCCACCCAACTTCTTGAAAGCAGGAGATTTTTCATAGCGGGCACGATGCTTGCGAGATACCTTTGCAAAAGATCGTGCGAGACGCCGTTCAGACCCCACTCATGGAACACACCAAGGGAAAGCTGGAGCTTCCCGTGCTCGCGCAGGTCGCGGCCGGGTTCGCGATCAGCGCGTTGGTGCTGGTGGGCATCAGCGGCTCGATCTACAAGCTGATTTCGCCGCAGGGCTGGGTGGTACAGGCCTTCGGCCACAGTTTCGGCCTGGGCGCGGCGCTGCTGGCCGCGATGCTGGGCGCCGCCGCCGTGGTGTGGGCGCTGCCGGGTTTCATGCCGGTGCAGCGCGCGCGCCTGGCCGACGCAATCGTCTACGGATTCGCTGCCGCGGGCACGCTGTTCCTGGGCCAGATGCTGGCCGGAGGCAGCCTCTAGAAGTCCCCGCTTTCAGCCGCTGCCGCACCTTCTCCCCCGGGCCCGTCTTTCCCCCCTACAGGCGGGCCCTTTTTTTCTACACCGCAATCGGCGCCTTGATCGCCGGGTGCGGGTCATAGCCCTCGAGCGTGAAGTCCTCGTAGCGGAATTCGAACAGGTCGCGCACCGCGGCATTGAGGCGCATGCGCGGGAACGGCCTGGGCGCGCGCGCCAGCTGCTCGCGCGCCTGGGTCAGGTGGTTCAGGTAGAGGTGCGCATCGCCCAGCGTCAGCACGAACTCGCCCGGGCGCAGGCCGGTGGCCTGCGCCACCATCAGCGTGAGCAGCGCGTAAGACGCAATGTTGAACGGCACGCCGAGAAATAGATCCGCGCTCCTCTGGTACATCTGGCACGACAGACGCCCGTCAGCGACGTAGAACTGAAACAGCGCGTGGCAGGGCGGCAGCGCCATGCGATCGACATCGGCCGGGTTCCACGCGCTCACCAGGTGCCGGCGCGAATCCGGGCGCGCGCGCAGATTGTCGAGCAACTGGCGGATCTGGTCGATTTCGCGCCCGTCGGGCGTGCGCCAGTGGCGCCACTGGTAGCCGTAGACGGGACCGAGCTCGCCGTTCTCATCCGCCCACTCGTCCCAGATGCTGACGCCGTGCTGCTGCAGCCAGCGCACGTTGGTGTCGCCGCGCAGGAACCACAGCAGCTCGTAGATGATGGACTTGAGGTGCAGCTTTTTCGTCGTCAGGAGCGGAAAACTGCCGTACAGATCAAAACGCATCTGCCGCCCGAACACTGAGCGCGTACCGGTGCCGGTGCGGTCGGACTTGGCCGCGCCGCGCTCGAGCACTTCGGCCAGCAGTTCCAGGTACTGCCGTTCCCCGGCGCCGGGATTCATATGGCGATCATCGCGAAAAGTTCCTGCGCGCTTTGAAAGCGCTGTTCGGGTGTCTTGGCAAGCAGCCGATCAAGAATGCCCTGATAGCCGGCAAGGCGCGTCGGCAGCCGCGGGATCGGTCCGTGCACATGCTGGTACACGAGCCCGGCCGGGCCCTCCCCCTCATACAGGCGCCGTCCGCTCAGCATCTCGTAGAAGATCACGCCCAGGCTGTACAGGTCGGAGCGCCGCTCGGCGGCCCGGCCGAGGCACTGCTCGGGACTCATGTAGCGCGGCGTGGCGATCACCATGCCGTGGCGCGTCAGCGTGGCATTGGCCGACAGGCTCTTCGCCAGTCCGAAGTCCACCAGCACCGGCCGGCCGTTGTCGCGGAACAGGATATTGGCGGGCTTGAGGTCGCGGTGGATGATGCCGTGCGCGTGAATGGCGTCGAGGGCGCGCGCGATCTGCGAAGTGACGCGCAGCGCAGTCAGCGAGGTCATGCCCTCGTGAATGCGCGTCGCCAGCGTGCCGCCGGCGAGATATTCCATGGCGATGTACGGATGCTCGCCGGCGAAGCCCTGGTCGTAGATGTGCGCGACATACTCGTTGTGCAGATCGGCGAGCAGCCGGTACTCCTGCTTGAAGCGCTGGTAGAAGGTTTCGTTGGCGCGCAGGTTCGGGTCGAGCACTTTCAGCACCAGCTGCTGCCCGTCCTGCTCGCGCTCGGCGAGGTACACCTGCGCCATACCGCCTTCGCCGATCTTGCGCAGGCTGCGGTAGCCGGGAATGCGGCGCTCGTCGCCTTGCAGCGGCGCGCCGATGCTCCGGGCGTCGAGCGGCTGGGTGCGCTGGAACGAGGGCGTCGCATCGACGATGTCGGCGCGCCGCGCCTCCTGCTCGCGCAGCGCGTCCTCGATCGAGCGCACCAGGCGCTCGCCCGTGAGATCGGGCTTGCGCAGGAAGTCCGCGGCGCCGGCCTTCAGCCCCTGCACCGCCAGGCTCTCGCCGCCCGTCTCGGTGAGCAGGATCACGGGCGGCGCAGCGGGCGGGCGCAGCATGCCCGCAATCCACGCCAGGCTGTCGTGCGCGCCCGGTTCGATGTCCATCAGCACGGCGGCGTAGCTCGTCTGCTGCAGCGCGCCGCCCGGATCGCCGCGCTCGCGCGGATCCCACTCTTCGATGGCGGCGGCCGGCCAGCGCGCACGCAGCATGCCGGCCACCACGCTGCGAAAATCGCGGGACATATCCACGATGAGAAAGCGCATAGGAGCGGCGTCGCCGGATTCTCGCATGAACTTCCTGCGCCGCCGCCGCCGCCGCGGCCGGCGTGGCGCAGTTCACAGAATCGTGCGCAGCCACGCCGCGATATCCGCGATCTCCTCGCTGCACACCGCGTGCGGCATCGGGTATTCGCGCCATTGCACCTGGAAGCCAAGGCCCTCGAGCGCCAGGCGCGATTGCCGGGCGCGCGCCATCGGGATCATGTCGTCGAGGCGGCCGTGGGCCATGAATATCGGCAGATCGCCGCTGGCGGCGCTGCGCTCCGCCGCCAGCGTGCCTGCCAGCGGCAGGTAGGTGGACAGGGCGAGGATGCCCCCAAGGCGCTCGGCGTGTCGCAAGCCCGTGTGCAGCACGATGGCGCCACCCTGGGAGAATCCGGCGAGCACGATGCGCATCGCCGCAACACCGCGCCCGCGCTCGCGCGCGATCAATTCTTCCAGCAGCGCCTGGGAGGCGCGGATGCCGGTCTCGTCTTCGCGCCCGCCGCCCAACTGCAGGATGTCGTACCAGGCGCGCATCGGCGTGCCCATGTTGATCGTCACCGGGCGCACCGGGGCGTGGGGAAAGACGAAGCGCACGCGCAATGCGGGCGGCAGACGCAGCTCGGGCACGACCGGCTCGAAGTCGTGGCCGTCGGCGCCCAGGCCGTGCAGCCAGATGACCGCGGCGTCGGGCGCGGATGCGCTTTCGATCTCGACGGCGTCGACGGGCCCGGTCACGCGGGCCGCGGCCGCTGCGCCGACTTTGGCCTGAAGGCCTTTACTACGGCAGCGTCGGTCTCCACGTACGGGCCGCCGATCAGATCGATGCAGTACGGTACGGCGGCGAACACGCCGTCGAGCGTTTCCTTGATCGCCTTGGGCTGGCCCGGCAGGTTGATGATCAAGGCCTGCCGTCGCACCACTGCCACCTGCCGCGACAGAATGGCCGTCGGCACGTACTTCAGGCTGACTGCGCGCATCAGCTCGCCGAATCCGGGCAGCACCTTGTCGGCGACGGCGAGCGTCGCTTCCGGCGTAACGTCGCGCGGCGCCGGCCCCGTACCGCCCGTGGTTAGGACCAGGTGACAGCCCCTGGCATCCACCAGCTCGACCAGCGCGGCCTCGATCACCGGCTGCTCGTCGGGGATCAGCCGTTCTTCATAGCGCACGGCGGGCGCGACGATCGCCGCGTCGAGCCACGCCTTTAGCGCCGGGATGCCTTCGTCGCGGTAGACGCCGCCGGCGGCGCGATCGCTCGCCGCGAGCACGCCGACCACCAGCGCGCTATTCACCGCTCGCCTCGCGCAGGGCGCGGAACAGCTCGCGCGAGGCGCGCGGCGGACGGCCCGCGGCCTGCTCGCGGCGCGCGTTGCGGATCAGCGTGCGCATCTGCTGCAGGTCGGCTTCGGGATGCGCCTGGGCGAACTCGGTGAGCGCGCCGTCGTCCTCGAGCAGGCGCGTGCGCCAGTGCTCGAGCCGCTGGTGCCGCGCGCGCTCCTCGGCCGCGCCGCCGCGCACCGCCGCCAGTTGCGCGCGGATCGGCGCGGCGTCGATGGCGCGCATCAGCCGGCCGATGTACTGCACCTGGCGCCGCCGCGCCTCGTGGCTGGGAATGCGCCGCGCCTCGTGCACCGCGCGCGCCAGCTCGTCGGGCAGCACCATGCGCTCGAGATGCGCCGCGGACAGCTCGACCAGCGCGGCGCCGAGCGCCTGCAATTCGTGCATGTCCTGCTTGCGGCGCGTCTTGCTGAGAATTTCTTCCTGCATGCCGCTGCTATGATAGCGCGCCATGTCGAGCCGCGGCCGCTTCACCTACGCGCACGCACAGCTGCAGGAATTTGCCGCGCAGGTACTGGCGCACGCGCGCCGTCTCGGCGCCAGCGCCTGCGAGTGCGACGTCTCGGAAGGCCAGGGACTGTCGGTCACCGTGCGCAAGGGCGCCGTCGACACCATCGAGCACAATCGCGACAAGAGCATCGGCGTCACCGTCTACCTCGGCGAGCGCCCGGCGGCGCACCGCGGCCACGCCAGCACCTCGGATTTTTCCGCCGCGGCACTGGCACAGACCGTGGAGGCAGCGCTCGCCATCGCGCGGCACACGGCGGTGGACGATTGCGCCGGGCTGCCCGATGCCGATCAGCTGGCGCACGACACGCCCGATCTCGACCTCTATCACCCCTGGGACATCGGCGCCGAGGCGGCGATCGGCGTCGCACGCCGCTGCGAGGCGGCGGCGTTCGCGCTGTCGCCGAAGATCCGCAACTCCGAAGGCGCCTCGGTGTCCGCGCAGCATTCGCAGTTCGTGTTCGCCAACAGCCTGGGTTTCATGGCGGGCTTTCCGGCTTCGCGGCACTCGCTGTACGTGGCGCTGATCGCCGAGGACAAGCGCGGCATGCAGCGCGACGACTGGTACAGCGCGGCGCGCCTGCCGACGCAGCTCGCCGATCCCGAGGCGCTCGGCCGCTACGCCGGCGAGCGCGCGCTGGCGCGCCTGGGCGCGCGGCGCCTGGGCACGCGCCAGGCGCCAGTGCTGTTCGAGGCGCCGCTGGCGTCGCAGCTCCTGGGCAGCTTCGTGTCCGCGGCGAGCGGGGGAAACCTCTACCGCAAGGCCACGTTCCTCGCCAACAGCCTCGGCAGCGAAGTGTTCGCGCCCGGCGTTACCGTCGAGGAGGCACCGCTCGAGCCGCGAGCGCTGGCGAGCTCGCCGTTCGACGACGAGGGCGTGGCGACGCGCGCGCGCACCGTAGTGCGCGGCGGCGTGCTCGAAGGCTATTTCCTCGGCAGCTACGCGGCGCGCAAGCTCGGCATGCGCAGCACGGGCAGCGCGGGCGGCAACCACAACCTGATCCTCGTGCCCAACGGTCCGGATTTCCGCGGCATGCTCGCCCTTATGGGCCGCGGTCTGCTGGTGACCGAGCTTCTCGGGCACGGCGTCAACCTGGTCACCGGCGACTACTCGCGCGGCGCCGCCGGCTACTGGGTCGAAAGCGGCGCGATCGTCCACCCGGTCGAGGAAATCACCATCGCCGGCAATCTGCGCGACATGTTTCGGGGCATCGCCGCGGTGGGCAGCGACATTGTGGTGCGCGGCTCGCGCCGCAGCGGCTCGGTGCTGGTGCAGAACATGACCATTGCGGGGGAGTAGGCGGGGCGAACCCGGCCCGGTTCGGGCGGTCTAACCGCGGCACGGTCCTTGCATTGAGCGCATCATGACACCCACCCTGAAGCCGGATCCGGATCGCGAGCACCCGATTGTCGCCTGGGCAAGCATTCTCGCCGTCGCGGTCGCCATCCTGGTGATCGTGTGGGCGCGCTTCGAAGTGCACGGCACGCAGGACCTGGAAGAGGCGCTGACGGAGGAGCCGCCTGCGCCCGCCACGAACTTGCTGAAGCCGTCGGCCGAGGCCGACAAGTCGCCGCGCGAGAAGGAACTCGACGAGGCCGTGGCGGCGGGCCGCTGGGCGACCGGATTTTCTCCCTGAATCGCCGCGCGCCGATGCGCGAGGCGGCTACGCCGTGAAGTCGAGCCGGTCGTTGCGCAGGACGCCGTAGATGCGGATCGACGGCCGGTTGTGCAGTTCCAGCGGCGGCAGCGGCTGTGCGTCGAGTTCCAGCTCGGCCACCGAGATTGCGCCCATGATCGCGTCCGAGAGCACCAGCTCGCCGGCGCGCGCGCGGTGTACCAACCGCTCGGTGATGCTGACGCAGTCGCCGAACACCACGGCATTGCGCTGCGCCCTGGGGCCGGCTTCGCCGTAGACCGCTTCGCCGCGGTGCACGCCGAGGGCGATCGCGGTGCGCAAGCCGTATTCGCTCTCCCAGGCCTGGACCACGGCGTCGAACTCGCCGAACAGCTGCTGCGCGGCGCGCACCGCCGAGCGCGCCAGGTTGGCGATCGCGTCGTCGCGGAACACCGCGACCAGCGAGTCGTTGTGCACCGCCATGCTCTGGCCGCCGTTGGCCGCCACCGCGCCGGCCGCGCGCTCGAAGAACTGGTCGGCCAGCGCCAGTACGCGATCCGGCTCGAGCATCTCGGACATGCGGGTGAAATTGCGCAGCTCGGCGATCAGGATCACCGACTCCGCGCGTACCGCCTGCTCCTCGCTCTTCTTGGCCACCGCCGCTACCCTGGCTTGCATGACGTTGCTCCTGCGCAATGCGACCGGCCGATCCTAGGCAGGGCGATCAGGGGGCAGGGAGGAAATATTTCCGCCCGGCGGGCGCGCCGGGACGGGCGGCGCGTCGCCGCCGATGGGCGGGCCGCTTCAGGCAAGCAGGGCAAACAGGGCGACGCCGACGACGAGCAGGGCGCCGCCGGCGACAAACACGAGCGAGGCGTTGCCGATGGTCGGCAGGTCCGGGTCGCGCGGAACCGGTGCGGCGGCGTGCTCGTCGTGCGACCCGCTCGACCCGCCGCCGCCGCCCTGTTGCGCACCCACCTTCTCGTTGAACGCGGCGAAGAAATCTTTCGAGATCTTCCTTGCCGCCGCATCGACCAGGCGCGAGCCGATCTGCGCCAGCTTGCCGCCGACGTTTGCCTTGACGTCGTAGCTGAGCAGCGTGCCCTCGCCGTCGGGCGCG
>JBDTMD010000054.1:0-8075 GCA_039934435.1 Burkholderiales bacterium | reverse complement strand
CGGCATCGGCGGCACCGCCTTCACGCCGATCATCAATGCCCCGGAAGTGGCAATCCTCGGCGTGTCGCGCTCGGCGCTGCGGCCGGTATGGACCGGCAAGGAGTTTTCGCCGCGGCTCATGCTGCCGCTGTCGCTGTCCTACGACCACCGCGTGGTCGACGGCGCGGCCGCGGCGCGCTTCACCGCCTACCTCGCGAGCGTGCTCGCCGACATCCGGCGTTCGCTGCTGTAGATGGCCGATCTCGACTGCGACGTCGTCGTGCTCGGCGCGGGACCCGGCGGCTACTCCGCGGCCTTCCGCGCCGCCGACCTCGGCCTGAAGACGGTGCTGGTCGAGCGCTATCCGACGCTGGGCGGCGTGTGCCTGAACGTCGGTTGCATCCCGTCGAAGGCGCTGCTGCACACGGCGGCGGTGATGGACGCGGCGCAGGCGCTCGGCGCCCACGGCATCAGCTTCGGCGAGCCCAAGGTCGAGCTCGACAAGCTGCGCGCGTTCAAGGAAAAGGTGGTGGGCAAGCTCACCGGCGGCCTGGCGGCGATGGCGAAGATGAGGAAGGTGACGGTGGTGCAGGGCGTGGGCACGTTCACCGGCGCCAACCAGCTGGCGGTCGAAGGCAAGGACAAGACCGCAGTGCGCTTCAAGAACGCGATCATCGCCGCCGGCTCACAGTCGGCGAAGCTGCCGTTCCTGCCCGAAGATCCGCGCATCGTCGATTCGACCGGCGCCCTGGAGCTGAAGAGCACGCCCAAAAAGATGCTGGTCATCGGCGGCGGCATCATCGGCCTCGAGATGGGCACCGTGTACTCCACGCTCGGCGCGCGGCTCGATGTCGTCGAGATGATGGACGGGCTGATGCTGGGCGCGGATCGCGACCTGGTCGCGGTGTGGCAGAAGTTCAACGCCAAGCGCTTTGACAGGGTGATGCTGAAGTCGAAGACCACCAAGGCCGAGGCGGCAAAGGACGGCATCCGTGTCGCAATCGAGGGGCAGGAGGCGAAAACCTACGACCTGGTGCTGGTGTCCGTGGGCCGGGTGCCGAACGGCAATAAGATCGGTGCCGACAAGGCGGGCGTGCGCGTCGATGAGCGCGGCTTCATATCAGTGAATACGCAGATGCGCACCAATGTGCCGCACATCTTTGCCATCGGCGACATCGCCGGCAACCCGATGCTCGCGCACAAGGCGGTGCACGAGGGGCACGTGGCGGCGGAGGCGGCGGCCGGCCAGAAATCGCATTTCGACGCGCGCGTGGTGCCGTCGGTCGCCTACACCGATCCCGAAATCGCCTGGGTCGGGCTCGCCGAGGACGAAGCGAAAAAGGCGGGGACCAAGATCGGCGTGGCGAAGTTTCCCTGGACGGCGTCGGGGCGCGCCATCGCCAACGCGCGCGACGAGGGCTTCACCAAGCTGATCTTTGATGCCGAATCGCACCGTCTCCTCGGCGGCGGCATCGTCGGCACGGGGGCGGGCGATCTGATCAGCGAGCTGGCGCTGGCCGTCGAGATGGGGGCGGATGCCACTGACATCGGCAAAACCATCCATCCGCACCCGACCGTGTCCGAGTCGATCGGCATGGCGGCCGAGGCGTTCGAGGGCGTCTGCACCGACCTGCCGCCGGTGAAGAGTAAATAGTGGAGGGGCCGCCTCCCTTACCGAATTCTAGCCCTGCTGATCATTGCGAATGCACACGCACGCGCGGCTCGGCCTTGAGCCACGTCGTGCGCTTGGCGATGCGCAGGTCGTAGTCCACCTGCAGGCCCAGCCAGACTTCCGGGGAAACCCCGAAGTACTTGCCCAGCCTCAGCGCGGTATCCGCGGTGATCGAGCGCTTGCCGTTGACGATGTCGCTAATGCGGTTCGGCGGCACCGAAATCTCGCGGGCGAGCGCGTTGATGCTGACGCCCAGCGGCTTCATGAATTCTTCGTACAGTACTTCGCCGGGCGGGATCGGTTCGAGAAATTTGGCGGCCATGGGAAGCGCCTCCTATGCGTGGTAATCGACGATTTCGACGTCGTATGCGTGTCCATCCAGCCAGCGGAAGCAGATACGCCACTGGTCGTTGATGCGTATGCTGTGCTGCCCCTTGCGGTCGCCCTTCAACGCCTCGAGGCGATTTCCGGGCGGAACCAACAAGTCCTGCAGGCTGCGGGCTTGGCTCAGATACAGCAGTTTGCGCCGCGCCGGCCTCTCGATCGCCCGGAAGCGGGCCACCGGCTGATCGCCGAAGAGCGCCTCCGCCGCCGCCGAACGGAAGGACTTGATCACCCGAGGAGGGTATTACGCGATGCGTAATACGTCAAGGAGAAGGCGCCCCGTGCTAGGCTGCGGACGGATGACGCAGGACGAACTGAAGCAACTCGTCGCGCGCGAGGCGCTGAAGCACGTCGTCGAGGATGCGGTGGTCGGCGTCGGCTCCGGCTCGACGGTCAATTTCTTCATCGACGCGCTCGCCGAGATCAAGGGCCGCATCGAGGGCGCGGTGGCAGCCTCCGAGGCGAGCGCCGCGCGCCTGAAGAAGCACGGCATCCGCGTCTTCGAGCTCAATTCGGTGGACGAGCTTCCCGTGTACGTGGACGGCGCCGACGAAGTGAACGAGCACTTGTACATGGTGAAGGGCGGGGGCGGCGCGCTGACGCGCGAGAAGATCATTGCCGCGGTGGCAAAGCGGTTCGTCTGCATCTGCGACGCTTCCAAGCTGGTTGGCGTCCTTGGCAAGTTCCCGTTGCCGGTCGAAGTGATTCCGATGGCGCGCGGCCATGTCGGGCGCGAGCTGCGCAGGCTCGGCGGCCATCCCGAGCTGCGTGAGGGCTTCAAGACCGACAACGGCAACCTGGTGATCGACTGCCACGGCCTGACCATCACCGATCCGCCGCGGCTGGAAATGGACTTGAACAACATCGCCGGCGCGGTCACCAACGGCCTGTTTGCGCGGCGCCCGGCCGACCTGCTGCTACTGGGGGAAGCCGGCGGGGTGCGCGCGCTGGGCGCCCGAAAAGCGTAACATTCCAGTCATATCAACATGATAGGTTGAACGGCGATGGCCGCACACACCTCCAAGCAATTCGACGCCGAACTGGAAAGCGTGCGCTCGCGCGTGCTGCAGATGGGCGGCATGGTCGAGGAACAGATCATCCGCGCCATGCAAGCCCTGGTCGCCGGCGACATGGTGCAGATCGACAAGGTGATCGCCGACGACCATCGCGTCAACGCCATGGAGGTCGAGCTCGACGAGCTGTGCAGCCACATCATCGCGCGCCGCCAGCCGGCGGCGGTCGACCTGCGGCTGCTGATGACGGTGATCAAGACCATCACCGACCTCGAGCGCATCGGCGACGAGGCGGAAAAGATCGGCCGCATGGCCAAGCTCATCCATACCGCCGAGCGGCGGCACATGCCGCGCATGGACCTGTCGCCGGTGGCGGAGCGGGCGCTGGCGATGCTGCGCCAGGCGCTGGACGCCTTCGCGCGCCATCATGCGCCAGCTGATCACCTTCATGATGGAGGATCCGCGCACCATCACGCGCTCGCTCGAGATCCTGTTCGTCGCCAAGGCGATCGAGCGCATCGGCGACCATGCCAAGAACATGGCCGAATACGTGATCTACATGGTCAAGGGGCGCGACGTGCGCCACACCTCGATTGAAGAGGTGGAGAAGGAAATACTGCAGTAAATAGGGACAGACCTCATTTTTCTCATTTGCAAATGAGAAAAATGAGGTCTGTCCCTATTTTGTCTAGATCCGCTTGAGGAACACTTTGGAGCCGCGTTTCCAGTTATAGAGCGCCTGTCGCTCGCCGGGCAGCGCCAAGGGGTCGGCGGCTTTGAAGCCCTGCGCCAGGAACCAGTGCGCCGCGCGCGTGGTGAGCGCGAACAGGCGCCGCACTTTAATCGTCCGCGCGCGCGCCTGGCACGCCTGCAGCAGCCGCTCGCCGTGGCCCGCATCCCGCGCCTCCGGGGCCACCGCGAGGCAGGCGAGTTCGGCGCTTTTCTCGGGCAGCGGATAGATCGCCGCGCAGCCGAGGATCGCGCCGTCGTGCTCGAGCACGACGAAATTGGCGATTTCGCGCTCCAGGCGCTCGCGGCCGCGCTTCACCAGCGTGCCGTCGGCCTCGAGCGGTTCGATCAGGCCGAGGATGCTGCCGACGTCTTCGATGCGCGCCTCGCGCAGCCGTTGCATGGGCTCGGCGGTGATCATGGTGCCGACCCCCGAGTGCGTGAACAGTTCAAGCAGCGCGGCCCCGGGGGTGCGCCGCGAAATCAGGTGCGCCCGGCCCACGCCCGCGGCGAGCGCCGCCAGCGCGTGGCGCAGGGCGCCGGCGGCGTGCGCGCCGAGGTCGGTCTTCTTCAACATCGCCTCGGCCTCGCGCGCGGTGAGTTCGCCGATCACTGCGCCTTTCTTGTTCGCGGGCAGCCGGTCGACGAACAGGAGCAGCTTGTCCGCGCCGAGCGCGGCGGCGACGTTCTGCGCCACGTCCTCCCAGGACAGGTTGAATACCTCGCCGGTCGGCGAGTAGCCGATGTGCGGCACCAGCACCACTTCGCCGGCCTCCAGGCGCCGGGCGATGGCCGTCGCATCGACCTTGCGCACGAGGCCGGTGAACTGGTAGTCGACACCTTCGACCACGCCGATCGGCTGCGCGGCGATGTAGTTGCCCGACGCGACGCGGATCCCGGCGCCGGCCATCGGTGAGCTGGGCAGGCCTTGCGAGAGCAGGGCCTCGATTTCCACGCGCAGCGCCCCCGCCGCATGCTTCACCGCGACCAGCGCCGCCGCGTCGGTGACGCGCAAGCCCCTGGCATAGCGCGAGCGCAGGCCCTTGGCCTTCATCTCGGCCTCGATCTGCGGGCGCGCGCCGTGCACCAGCACCAGGCGGATGTCGAGCGCGGCGAGCAGATTCACGTCCTGGATGAACTGCGCGAAGCGCGCGCGCTCGGCGATCAGCTCGCCGCCGAAGCCGATGACGAAGGTGCGCCCGCCGAAGGCGTGCAGATAGGGCGCGGTCTGACGGAACCAGCGGACGAACTCTTCGGGCTTGACGGGCGCGGTCATGGGCTCGCGCGCGATTCTAAGGCAAGGCTCAGAAATCGCCCGCGAGCGCGTTCAGCGCGGCGAGCGCGGCGAGCGCCGCGGTTTCGGTGCGCAGCACGCGCGGGCCCAGGCGGAAGGGCACGAATCCCGCCTCAGCAAGCATCGCTTCCTCCTCGGCGGTGAAGCCGGCTTCGGGTCCAGCGGCGAGCGACACCGCGCCGTCGAGCTTCGCTGCGCGCAGCCCGAGCTCGGCGAGGGGCGAGAGCAGCAGCCGCGCGCCGCCGGGGGCGGGCTCGGCGCAGAATTGCGCCAGCGGCAGCACCGGCAGCACCTCGGGCACGCGGTTGCGGCCACACTGCTCGCAGGCGGCCACCGCCACGCGCTGCCAATGCGCACGCTTCAGTACCGCCCGCTCGCCGGCGATGCGTCCGGTCGAGCGCGCGGCGAGAACCGGCTGCAGCGCGGCGACGCCAAGCTCGGTGGCCTTCTGCACGGTGAAATCCATTTTCTCGCCCGCCGACACCCCCTGCACCAGCGTCACGGCGAGCGGCGACTCTCGCTCCACGGCTCGGTGCGTCAGCACGTCGACCTGCACGCGCAGCCGCTCGATCGACGCGATGCGTCCGGCGTACTCGCCGCCGCGGCCGTTGAACAGCGTCACCTCGTCCCCGGCGCGCAGCCTCAAAACGTGCACGGCGTGGTGCGCGGCTTCCTCGGGCAGGAGTGAAACGCCGCCCGCGCGCAGTGCGGCCTCGGTGTGGAAGCGCGCTACGCGTGCATTTTTTTCATGCATACTCGGATTCTGCATGAAGCGACCCTGGCACGCGACGACGCAGGCGGCGGCGGCGGTTCCGCTGCCGCCGAGCCGGCACTCCGCTGAGATCCTGCGCCACGGCAGCCTGGAGATGCGCTGGTATGCGCCGCGCGGCGCGGATCCGCAGACACTGCACGATCGCGACGAAGTCTATGTGGTCGCGAGCGGCCGCGCCGCCTTCGTACGCGGCGGCGAGCGCGTGGCGGTGGCCGCGGGCGACCTGCTGTTCGTGCCCGCGGCCATGGAGCACCGCTTCGAGGAGCTGAGCGACGACTTCGGGACCTGGGTCATGTTCTACGGCCCGCGAGGCGGCGAGCGCGACAATCCATTTTCGGCGGCGGCTAAAGTTACCCTGTGAAGCTATCCGAATTATTCGGCACTGAGTTGCCGATAATCCAGGCGCCGATGGCGGGTGCCCAGGCGAGCGCAATGGCGATCGCAGTGTCGAATGCCGGGGGACTCGGCTCCTTGCCCTGTGCTCTGCTCTCGGTCGAGGCCATGCGCAAGGAGCTCGAGGACATCAAGGCGCAGACCGCCAAGCCCTACAACGTGAACTTCTTCTGCCACACGCCGCCACCGGCGAGCGTCGAGCGCGAGGCGGCCTGGCGCAAGGCACTGGCGCCTTACTACCGGGAATTCGGCATCGATCCAGAGTCGATTCCGGCGGGGCCCGGGCGCGCCCCGTTCAGCGCGGAATTTGCCGACGCGCTGGAATCGTTTCGTCCGCCGGTGGTGAGCTTTCACTTCGGGCTGCCGTCGAAAGAACTGCTCGCGAGGGTGAAGCGCTGGGGCTCGAAGATCCTCTGTTCCGCGACGATGGTCGACGAGGCGCGCTGGCTGGAGGCGCAGGGCGTGGACGCGATCATCGCGCAAGGCGTGGAGGCGGGCGGGCATCGGGGCATCTTCCTCACCGACGACCTTACGACGCAAGTCGGGACATTTGCGCTGCTGCCGCAAGTGATTCGCGCGGTGAAATTGCCGGTGATCGCGGCCGGCGGCATTGCCGACGCGAAAGGGGTCGCGGCGGCGATGTCCCTGGGCGCCGCGGGTGCGCAGATCGGCACCGCCTATCTGCTGTGCCCGGAGGCGACGATCAGCGCCGTGCACCGCGCGGCGCTGAAGAGCGACGCCGCGCGCCACACCGCGCTGACGAACCTGTTCACCGGTCGGCCGGCACGCGGCATCGTGAACCGCGTGATGCGCGAGCTCGGCGCCATGAGCAGCGCGCCGCCCGAGTTTCCGCTGGCGACCTCGGCCATCATGCCCCTGCGCGCCAAGGCGGAAGCGAAGGGCTCCGGCGATTTCACGCCGCTGTGGTCCGGGCAGAACGCGACCGGGTGCAAGGAAGTGCCGGCGGCGCAGCTCACGCGGAAGCTGGCGGCAGGAGTCTGAAGGCGCAGCGCGCGGCTACAGTACTGGCAGGCACACGCTCGTGCCGTCGAGCGGCGCGACGCGCACCTCCACTCCATACACCTGGCGCAGGTTCTCCGCCGTAATCACCTCGGCGGGCGTCCCCTGGCGCAGCGCGCCGCCGCCCACGAGCAGCAGCACTCGGCTCGCGGCGAGGAACGCCTGGCTCGGGTCGTGCGAAGAGAACACCACCGCGTAGCCTTCGGCGGCGAGGCGCCGGATCTCGCGCAGCACGCGCACCTGGTTGCCGAAATCGAGGCTCGCGGTCGGTTCATCCAGCACCAGCGCGCGGGCGCCTTGCGCCAGCGCGCGCGCGATCATGGTGAGCTGGCGCTCGCCGCCGGAAAGCTCGGTGACCACGCGCTCGGCGAGCTCGCCGATGCCGAGCGCCTCGATGGCGCGCTCCGCTGCCGCCCGGTCGGCGGCGCCGGGCGCGGCAAACAGGCCGATGTGCGCCGTGCGCCCCATCAGCACCACGTCGCGCACGGTGAATGCGAATTGCGCGACGTGACCCTGCGGCACGTAGCCAACGCGGCGCGCGACTTCGCCGCGCCCAAGCGCGGCGAGGGCCTGCCCTTCGAGCCGGATCTCGCCGGCCTGCGCGGCGAGTAGCCCGAGCAGCGTGCGGAACAGCGTTGTCTTGCCGCCGCCGTTCGGCCCGAGCACGCCCAGCACCTCGCCGGCGCCGAGCGCGAGCTCGAGATCGCGGCCCACCGGCCGGCCCGGGTAGCCGTAGCCGAGTTTGCGCGCCTCGAGCGTTACTGCCATGCGCGCCTCGCCGAGACGCACAACCCCAGGAAAAAGGGCGTGCCGATGATC
>JBDTMD010000053.1:0-8195 GCA_039934435.1 Burkholderiales bacterium | reverse complement strand
CGTGAGCGACGCGCCGCCGAAGGCCGCGACGTCCGAGAATGAGCGCGAGTCCGCTGCACAGCAGGGTGCGGGCAGGATGGCGCCACAGCATCCAGCTCACCACGGCCGCGGCGATCAGCGCCACGCCGGCGAAAAACGGCGTCTGCCAGCCTTGCGCGTCCGCCAGGAAACTGAACGCGGCGCCGCGGTTGAACACCACCACCAGATTGAAGAAGCCCGTGACCTCGACGGAATCGCCCGGGCGCAGCCAGCCGAGCATCAGCAGCTTGGTCAGGCGATCGACGAGCACGACGCCCGTCGCCGCCAGGAACCAGGGCCAGGCCCTAGGCGTGGCGACGCGATTCACCTTTGCCGCGCAGGTTCGTCTCGCAGCGCCCGCACAGCCCGGCGCCGTTGACGTCGGGGCGGTAATGCCAGCAGCGGTCGCACTTGGCGTGCGCGCTGGGCGCGACCGTGACGCGCAGCTCGCCGTCGCCCAGGTGCACGCGCGCGGCGGACGTGAGCAGCACGAACCTCAGATCCTCGCCGAGGCTCGCCAGCAGGTCGTGATCGGCGCCGTTGACGTGCAGATCGGCCTCGGCCTGCAGCGACGAGCCGACCTTCCCGGCCGCCCGCAGATCCTCGATGCTCTTTTGCACCGGCACGCGCAGCGCCCGCAGCCGGTCCCAGCGCGCCAGCAGCGCCGGTGCGTCCGCGACCGGCGGCAGCTCGTGCAGCGTATGCAGGAACACGCTGTCGCTGGCGTCGCCAGTGAAGGTCTGCCACAGCTCTTCCGCCGTAAACGACAGGATGGGCGCCATCAACCGTACCAGGGCATGGGTGACGTGCCACAGCGCGGTTTGCGCCGAGCGCCGCGGCGCCGACTCCGCGCCGCAGGTGTACAGGCGGTCCTTGAGGATGTCGAGATAGAACGCGCCCAGGTCCTCGGCGCAGAATCCCTGCAGCTTCTGCGCCACGAGGTGGAACTGGTAGCACGCGTAGTCCTCGGCCACCTCCTTCTGCAGACGCGCCGTCACGGCAAGCGCATAGCGGTCGATCTCCAGCATCTGCGCGACGGGCACGGCCTGCTGCGCGGCATCAAAATCGGAGGTATTGGCGAGGAGAAAGCGCAGCGTGTTGCGGATACGCCGGTAGCTTTCGACCACGCGCTTCAGGATCTCGTTCGAGATCGACAGCTCACCGGAATAGTCGGTCGAGGCGACCCACAGGCGCAGGATCTCGGCGCCCAGCGTGTTGGAGACCTCCTGCGGCGCGACGGTGTTGCCCTTGGACTTCGACATCTTGCGGCCTTCGCCGTCGACGACGAAGCCGTGCGTGAGCAGCGACTTGTACGGCGGCAAGCCGTTCAGCATGCACGACACGAGTAGCGACGAATGGAACCAGCCGCGATGCTGGTCGGAGCCTTCGAGGTACATGTCGGCGGGAAAGCCGAGCTCGCTATGCGAGCCGCGCAGCACGGTCTGGTGCGTGGAGCCGGAATCGAACCAGACATCGAGCGTGTCGCGGCTCTTTTCATACTGGGACGCCTCGGCACCGAGCAACTCCTCGGTCTTCAGCGTGTGCCAGGCCTCGATGCCGCCCTTCGCGACGCGCTTGGCGACCTGTTCGAACAACTCGAGTGTGCGCGGGTGCGGCTGGCCGCTTTCCCGGTGCAGGAAGAACGGCATCGGCGTGCCCCACTGGCGCTGGCGCGAAAGCGTCCAGTCGGGGCGATTGGCGATCATGCCATGCAGCCGCGCCTGGCCCCAGGCGGGAAAGAACTGCGTCTGCTCGATGCCGCGCAGCGCAGTGGCGCGTAGCGTCTCCGCGGGCTTGGTGCCGCGGAATCCCGGGACCTGCTCCATGCCGGCGAACCACTGCGTGGTGGCGCGCAGGATCACCGGCGTCTTGTGCCGCCAGCAGTGCATGTAGCTGTGCGTGTAGTTTTCCTTGGCCAGCAGCACGCCGCGCTCGGCGAGTGTCCGCACGATGGCGCCGTTAGCGTCCCAGATCGACTGCCCGCCGAATAACGGCAGCGACGGCGCGAACTTGCCGTCGCCCAGCACCGGGGTGAGGATCTCCGCGTCCTGCATGCCATAGCGGCGGCAGGATTCGAAGTCCTCGACGCCGTAGGCGGGCGCCGAGTGCACGATGCCGGTACCGGTGTCGAGCGTGACGTAGTCGCCGAGGTAGATCGGCGCCAGCCGATCGTAGAACCGATGTCGGAAAGCGATTTTCTCCAGCGCGCGGCCCGGGCAGGCGGCAAGCGTCCTGCCCGTCAGCTTGTAGCGCGCAAGGCAGGCGGCCTGCAGGTCGGCGGCAAGGATCAGCAAGCCCTTTTCCGTATCCACGAGGTGATAGGTGAATTCGGGGTGCACGTTGAGCGCCTGGTTGCCGGGCAGCGTCCAGGGCGTCGTCGTCCAGATCACCGCATAGCCGGGCTTGTCCGGCAGTTTCGGCAGGCCGAAGGCGCGCGCCAGCTTGTCCGCTTCGGCGAACGCGAAGCCGACATCGACGGCCGGGTCCTTGCGGTCCTCGTACTCCACCTCGGCTTCGGCGAGCGCCGAGCCGCAGTCGAAACACCAGTTGACCGGCTTCAGGCCCCGATACACGTAGCCTTTATCCAGCAGCTTGCCGAGCACGCGCATCTCGTCGGCTTCGTTGCCGGGTGCCATGGTCGTATATGGCCGCCCCCAGTCGCCGAGCACGCCGAGGCGCCTGAAATCCGCCTTCTGCCGCTCGATCTGCTCCGCGGCGTAGGCGCGGCACAGGCGCAGCGTCTCCTCCGCCGGCAGGTTTTTGCCGTGCAGCTTCTCGATCTGCACCTCGATCGGCATGCCGTGGCAGTCCCAGCCGGGCACGTAAGGCGCGTCGAATCCGGCCAGGGACTTGGACTTGACGACGATGTCCTTGAGGATCTTGTTCACCGCCGTGCCGATATGGATGTCGCCATTCGCGTACGGCGGGCCGTCGTGCAGCACGAATTTCGGCCGCCCCTTGGCCAATTCGCGCAGGCGCCGGTACACGCCCTGATCCTGCCATTGCGCGACGCGCAGCGGCTCGCGCTTGGCGAGATCGCCGCGCATCGGAAACGGGGTGTCCGGCAGGTTCAGGGTTTTCTTGTAGTCAGGCATTCGTCTTCATCGCAAAGTAGGCGCGAGCTTGCGCCGCGTCGCCGGCGATCGCCGCGCGCAGCGCCGGCACGTCGTCGTATTTCTGCTCGTCGCGAAGCTTGCGCAGGAAGCGCACCTGCAGGTGGCGGCGATAGATATCCGCCGCGTAGTCGAGCAGGTGCACTTCCAGCAGCGGCGCCGCCGTCGGGTTTACCGTAGGCCGCCTGCCTACGCTCGCCACGCCCTGCCGCCACCGGGTCTCGCCCTCGAGCAGGCACTCGACGACGAAAATCCCCGCCAACGGCGAGCGTTTCGGCAGCGCGACGTTCGCGGTCGGAAATCCCAGCTCGCGCCCGAGTTTCTCGCCGCGCGCAATGCGTCCACTCATCGCGTAATGCCGTCCCAGCAGGCGCTGCGCGGCGGCCAGGTCGCCGGCAGCGAGCGCTGCGCGCACCGCCGAACTGGACACGCGCTCGCCCTGCAGCGCCACCTCCGGCATCGCCTCGAGCTCGTAGCCATGGCGTTTGGCCAGCCGCTCGAGCAGGCCGAAGTCGCCGCCGCGTTTCGCCCCGAAGCGAAAATCCCGCCCGACCAGCAACCAGGCGGCGCGCAGGCCATGCGCCACATGAACGTCGACGAAGCGCTCCGCGGCCAGCCCCGCAAGCCGCGCGTCGAAGCGCGCGACATGCGCCCGGTCAACGCCGGCGGCGGCCATCAGCTCAAGCTTGTCGCGCAGCCGCGTGAGCCGCGCCGGTGCCGTCGCCGGCGTGAAGAATTCGCGCGGATGCGGCTCGAACGTCAGCACGCAGGAAGCCAGCCGCAATTCGCGCGCGCGCGTCACCGTTCGCCCGAGCATCGCCTGATGACCGCGGTGCACGCCGTCAAAATTGCCGATGGTGAGCGCGGAGCGGCTGCTCCCCGGCGTAATGGACCCGTGCGTGACCTGCATCAGCGCGTGTAAAATGCTGAATTATAGCGGCTTTCAAGGAGTCGGCGATGCAGACGCTCGAGCAGCAGATGAGTTTCTACGCGGCGTACCACCAGGATCCGCGCAACAAGGCGAGCCATTTCATCGGCGTGCCGATGATCATCTTCGGACTGTTCATCGCCCTGGGCTGGGCGCGCCTCGAGGTGGGCGGCGTTACGCTTACCGCGGCCATGCTGCTCGCCGCCGTGGTGCTGGTCTGGTACTTCCTGCTCGACGTGCCGCTCGCGCTCGCCATGCTGGCGCTGAACGCCGCCCTGCTCTATCTCGCCGACCTGGTGTCGACGCAACCCATGGCGATGGGCGCGGCCTGGTTCGTTGTGTTCTTCGGCGGCGGCTGGGTGATCCAGCTCATTGGCCATGCCTGGGAAGGGCGCAAGCCCGCGCTGGTGGACAATTTTTTCCAGATCTTCGTCGCGCCGATCTTCCTCGCCGCGGAAGTTTTCTTCGCCCTCGGCTACAAGCCGGCACTGCACTCCGCAGTGCAAAGGCGTGCCCTCGAGATGCGCGCCGCGGCCGGCGTTTGCGACCGGACGGCGGCCGCCTGAGGCGTTTTTCAGTTAAGCCGTGCGCACTGCGCCGATAGCTCGACCAGCTTGGCGCGCACGTCATCGATATCCGGCGCCTCGGGTTCGAGCGTGGAATATTCCTGCAGGTCCTTGAGCGCAGCGCGGTAGCACTCCATGCTCTGGTAGAGCAGCCCGCGTTCACGCAGCTCGCCGTGCGCCTCAGGCGCGACCACGAGCATCTGATTGAGGACTTCCAGCTGGCGCTGCGGCTTGCCCGCATCGCGGTAGATGCCCTTCAGGTTGCGCAGCAACCGGGCGAGTATCTGGCGCTTGCCCGCGGGCTCGAGAAACTGGTCGAGCGGCAGCGCTGCCACCGGCACCCCGCCGGCGGCGCCCTCCGGAATCACACGCTGCAGGCGCTCGCGGAGATCCGCCTCCGACTGCGTCTCGCCGCCCGAGAACGGATCGAGCACCAGGATGGCGCCGCGCAGGCGCAGGCGCACGAGGAAGTGTCCCGGGAACGACACGCCCTCCAGGTCCAGCCCGATGCGCCGCCCGATTTCGAGGTACAAGACCGCGAGGGTGATTGGAATGCCGGTACGGCGGTCGAGCACCTCGTTCAGGTAGCTGTTGCGCGGATCGTAGTAATTGCCGGCATTGCCGCTGAAGCCCAATTCGTCGAACAGGAACCGGTTCAATGTCGCCACCCGGTCCTCGGCGCTGTCGCCTAGCGGCAATCGACCTCGCAACCGCGCCGCGAAACGCTCGATTTCGCCCAGATAGCCGTCGACATCCAGGCCGGGGTAGGCGTCAGCCGCGATCAGCAGGCAGGCGCGCGCCAGGTCGATTTCGGCCTCGTCGCGCGCCAGCAGCTCGGCAAAGCGGTCGGGCGCGCTCATCAGGGTGCCTCACGGCGCGCTAAATCGCGCCAGTGGAAGCCGAGCGCCAGCAGGATCAGTCCATAGGCACCGGCGCCCAGCACGACCAGGCCGCACACCGCGGTCACCTTGTGCTGCCAGCCCGCGTGCAGCCACCACGCACTCGGGGGCATGGCGAAGTAGAGCAGCGCCGACATGGCGGCTACGGCAAACGCGATCCGCACGGCGAAAGCGACCCACCCGGGCTGCGGCGTGTAAACGCCCTGGCGCCGCAGACTGCGGTAGAGCAGCGCCGCATTCAGGCACGCGCCCAGCCCGATGGCCAGGGCGAGGCCCGCGTGCTTCAGCGGCACGATGAAGGCGAGGTTCATGAGCTGCGTGGCAGCGAGCGTCAGCAGGCCGATTTTTACCGGCGTCATGACGTTCTGGCGCGCATAGAATCCCGGCGCCAGGATCTTCACCAGGATCATGCCGACCAGGCCGAGGCTGTAGGCAACCAGTGCCTGGCGCGTCATCCAAACGTCCTCGACGCCGAAGCGCCCGTAGTGGAACAGCGTGGTGATCAGCGGCACGGCGAGCACCGCGAGCGCCGCCGCCGCGGGCAACGCCAGCAGCAGCGTGATGCGTAATCCCCAGTCGAGCAATCGGGCGTATTCGTCCGCCGCGCCGCTCGCGTGGTGGCGCGACAGGCTGGGTAGGAGGATCGTGCCGACGGCGACGCCCAGCATGCCGGCGGGAAATTCCATCAGGCGATCGGCGTAATACAGCCACGACACGCTGCCGGTGACGAGGAAAGACGCGAAAATGGTGTTGATGAGCAGCGACACCTGGCTCACCGATACGCCGAACGCGGCCGGGGCCATGAGCTTCAGCACGCGCGCCACGCCGGGGTGGCGCAGGTCCAGCCGCCAGCGCGGCAGCATGCCGATGCGGGCGAGAAACGGCAGCTGCAGCGCGAGCTGCAGCGCGCCGCCGATGAATACGGCCCAGGCAAGCGCCAGCACCGGCGGGTCGAAGCGCTCGGCGAAGAACGCCGCGCCGACGATGAACGAGACGTTGAGCAGCACGGGGGTGAACGCCGGCACGGCGAACCGGCTCCAGGTGTTGAGCACGCCCGCCGCCAGCGCCACCAGCGAAATGAACAGGATGTACGGAAACGTGATGCGCAGCATCTGCACCGTAAGCCCGAACTTCTGCGGGTCGGTGTGGTACCAGCCGGGCGCGAACAGGTAGCCGATCAGCGGCGCCGCGAGCATGCCGAGCAGCGTGGTGGCGACGAGTGCGAGGAACAGCACCGTGCCGATGGTGTCGACCAAGGAGCGCGTCTCTTGCGCCGACTGCCGGTTCTTGTACTCGGAAAGGATCGGCACGAAAGCTTGCGAGAACGCGCCCTCGGCGAACAGGCGGCGCAGCAGGTTGGGGATGCGAAAGGCGACGAAGAAGGCGTCGGTGGCCAATCCCGCGCCGAACAGCCGGGCGATGTAGAAATCGCGCGCGAAGCCCAGCACGCGCGACACGAACGTCATGCTGCTGACGGTGGCCAGGACCCGCAACAGGTTCATGCTAGAATGCGCCCCTTTTTCGCCACCGGATCAAGGCCATGGCCAACATCAAATCCTCGCGCAAATCGGCGCGTCAGGCCGTCGTGCGCCGCGCGCACAACTTCACCATGCGGACCGAAGTGCGCAGCGCGATCAAATTCGTGAAGAAGGCCATCGCCGGCGGCAACAAGGCCGCCGCCGCGGCCGCGCTGGAGAAGTCGCGCAGCGTCATCGACCGGGTGGCCGCCAAGGGCATCCTGCACCGCAACGCAGCTGCGCGCCAGAAAAGCCGCCTCGCCCAGGCCATCAAAGCCATGAGCTGACGGCGGCTCGCCGCCGCCGTATCCCGCCGCCGCCCCTCGGGCGCGGTGCATTCCCCGCGGTCATGCGGGATTATACTTGCGCCCCCTATGGCGAAGCCCGTCAGCCGCATCCTCGTCATCAATGACGAGCACCTGGTGTTGCGCGAGTTCGTCAAGGGCCTCAACGCCGCCGCGCGCTCGCTCGACAATCCCCTCGGCCTGACCTTTTCCGGCGTCACCACGGCCAAGGAGGCGCTCGCCGCGATCGAAGCCGACGGCGACATCCAGGCCGTGCTGGTCGACGACACGCTCTATACCCTCGGCAAGAAAAACGGTTCGCGGCGGCTGCAGGTCTCGGCGCTCGAGCTGGTGCAGCGCGTCACGCACCTGCGGCCCGAGCTGTCGGTCTACATCCTGATCGCGCAGGAGAAGGAAGACGACGTGGTGGACGCACTGTTCACCGAAGCGGTGGACGGCTACTTCTACCGCGAGGAGCGCGACTACCGCGGCATCTATCGCATCCTGAACGCCCAGATCCAGGAGCGAGCGCGGACGCCCTTCACCGACCAGCTGAAAAACTACGTCTGGATGGCGAAGGACCAGTGGCACACCCCGGGCCACTCCTCCGGCGAATCGCTGCGCGGCAGCCCCTGGGTCAACGATTTCTACGAATTCATGGGCGAGCACGTGTTCGACGCCGACCTGTCGGTGTCGGTGCCGATGCTCGATTCACTCATGGAGCCCAAGGGCGTGATCGCCGAGGCGCAGCACATGGCGGCGCAGGCGTTCGGCGCGCGCCGCACCTTCTTCGCCACCAACGGCACGTCGACCGCCAACAAGGTCATCTTCCAGACGCTGCTCGCGCCCGGCGAGAAGCTGCTGCTCGAC
>JBDTMD010000052.1:0-8302 GCA_039934435.1 Burkholderiales bacterium | reverse complement strand
CCGGCATCATCGGCGCCGTCGGCAACAACGGCACGGGCACTATCGGCGTGTGCCAGAAGGCCAGCATCATGGCGGTGCGTGTGCTCGATGACACGGGTAGCGGGACTACGGCGACGGCCATGCAAGGCGTCAACTTCGCCGTGACCAACGGCGCCAGGGTGATCAACATGAGCCTCGTCAGCACCGGGAGTTTCGACGCCGCCCTCAGCGACGCCATCACCCATGCGCAAGAAAGCGACGTCGTGGTGATTGTCGCTGCAGGCAATACCGGTAGCGCCGGTACCAACAACGACCTGGCCGGCAATGCCACCTACCCCTGCAACTTCACGCAAGCGAATCTAATCTGCGTTGCCGCGCTCGACCAGAACTACGCGCTGGCGAACTTCTCGAATTGGGGCACCACCAGCGTGGATGTCGGGGCCCCTGGCACCAATATCCTGAGCACGTGGGCCGGCGCGGCGTTGAACAACGCCGGCTATGACACTAGAAGCGGCACCTCGATGGCCGCCCCCGAGGTCGCGGGGCTCGCCACGATGCTGCGCGCCTTCAACCCGCAGTACCGCTTCATCGATACCGTGAACGCTATCAAGAATGGCGGCAGAGCCGTCCCCGCCCTCGCAGCCAAGACCACTACCGGCAAGGCGGTCGATGTCATGTCGTCGCTGGCCTATATCAACCCGCCGACGGGTCTGAGGGCCACGCTGCAGTAGTAACGTAGAGGGGACATGAATCTCGTAAAGCGGCGCCTGATCCCTCTTGCCGTTGCCCTGGCCGGTGCTGCCGCCATATCCGCCTGCGGCAATCCTGCGCTGGGCAATCGGGAAACAACTCCAGCGGTCCAGGCTCAGAACACGAGGGTGCCTGGAGAGTATCTCGTCACCGTCGCCCCGCGAGTCCGCGCGAAAGCCATCGCCGAACTCTACGAGCAGTTCGGCATCAAGGATATCCGGGACCTGGGGGGCAACATCTTCCTCCTGATCCTCGCCGAAGACCCGGGGCCGGCCCGAATGGAGCAACTGCGCGAAGAGAATGCGCACATCCGGGCCATACAGCCGAATTTCACGTACGGGATCCGCAGGCCCGGGACTGTCCGATAAGCAGCGCTCTTTCAAAGTTGCTTCGATTCGGCATGTTCGATAGCGAACAGACCGGCGTCTCCGACTCGCCTAACTTGGAACTGTTTCATATATCTCCGGTGCCGACCCCGGCGCTCTGGGGAAGTCAGGCAGTACAACACTGTGGAGATTGCCATGAAAGTCTTGTTTGCAAGGCCCGCCGGCGTCTTGCTCATTACGCTTGCAACGACAACCGTTCTCCTCGCGGGATGCGGTGGCGGGGGCAACGAGACCGCGAGCGCACCTGCGGCTACGCATTCGGCCGCCGTCCTGGGCACCGACGAGAGTTTCGCGGTGCTCGGTGGCTCGACGGTGACGAATACCGGAACGAGCGTGATCACCGGAAACCTGGGTGTCAGCCCGGGCACGGCGATCACCGGTTTCCCCCCGGGAATCGTGACCGGCGAGACACATTCGGCCGATGCCGTCGCGCTCCAGGCGCAGACTGACACCACCGCTGCGTATCTTGATCTCGCGGACCGGACGTGCACTCGGGACTTGACGGATCAGGAACTCGGCGGGCAGTCGCTCGTGCCGGGCGTCTATTGCTTCTCGTCCTCGGCTCAGTTGACGGGTAAGCTCACGCTCGTCGGCGATCCCGACGCGGTCTGGGTATTCAAGACCGGGAGCACCCTGACGACGGCGAGCGATTCGTCGGTGGAGGGCGCCAGTGGGTGCAATGTCTTCTGGCAGATCGGCAGCTCCGCGACTCTCGGTACGCGCACTAGGTTCGTTGGCAATATCCTCGCGCTCACGAGCATCACGCTCAATACCGGCGCCAGCGTGTCCGGCAGAGTCCTGGCGCGAAATGGCGCAGTGACATTGGATACCAACACCATCACCCGCCCCTTGTGCAGCGTGCCGGCGACGTCGGTGCCACCCACGATCAGCAAGACATTCAGCCCGGGCACCATCAATGCAGGAGGGGTTACGACTCTTACCATTACGTTGAGCAATGCCAACGACACGCCCGCCAACCTGACGGGGCCGCTCATCGACACCTTGCCCAGCGGCCTGGTCGTGGTCCCCGGCAGCGTCAGCACCACCTGTATCGAGACGCTTCCGTTGAGCGGGTGGTTCATTGTCGACACGGGCAAGGTGGGTCTGACGGCGGAAGGCCTGATCCCGGCCAATGGCTCCTGCACGATAACGGCGCGCGTGACGGCGGCGGTCGCAGGCAGTTACGTCAATTCGCTGCCTGCGGGCTCCTTGCAGACCAACCACGGCAATAGCGCCGGGGCGGCTGGCGCAACGCTGACCGTCAACTAGCAACTGGCGGCGCACTCACTGGGGTCGGGCGGTCACGCCCGGCCCCTTTCGTTCTAGACCAGCAGAATCGCGCGATAGTCGTTGACGTTGGTGCGCGTCGGCCCGGTCACCACCAGGTCTCCGAGCGCCGAGAAGAAGCCGTAGCTGTCGTTCGCGGCCAGGAGCGCTTTCGCGTCCAGGCCGCGCTCCTCGGCGCGTGCCAGCGTGTCGGGCGCGATCACGGCGCCGGCATTGTCCTCCGAGCCGTCAATGCCGTCAGTGTCCGCGGCGATCGCGTGCACGTTCTGGACGCGGTCCAGCGCCAGCGCCAGCAGGAATTCGCCACAGCGGCCGCCGCGCCCGCCAGACCCACGTATCGTGACCGTGCATTCGCCACCGGAGATCAGCACCGACGGCCGCTTCGCGGAGCGCGCCTTTGCCGCCATGTCGGCCGCGACTTCGCGCGCCTCGCCGGTGATGTCGTCGCCGAGGATGTTCGGCGCGATGCCCTGTGCCGCAAACAGCGCGGCCGCGGCTTCGAGCGAGCGGCGCGCGGTGGCGATGACGCGGTTCTCGACGCGCGCGAACAGCCGGTCGCCCGGCTTGGGCGTTTCGGAAAACGGACCCGGCGCCGGGATGCCGTACTTGCGCAGCACAGCCTCGGCCTCCGCGATCGTGCTCGGGTCCGGGGCGCAGGGGCCGGAGGCGATGTGCGTCGGATCGTCGCCGACGACATCCGACACGATCAGCGCGAGCACGGGCGCGCGGCACGCGGCGGCGAGACGGCCGCCCTGGATTGCAGAGAGGTGCTTGCGTACTGTGTTCATCTCCTGGATCGGGGCGCCGCTGCGCAGCAGCGCCTGCGTCATGGCCTTCAGCCGTTCCATCGGCACGCCCGCTGCGGGCAGCGACAGCAGGCTCGAGCCGCCGCCGGAAACCAGGCAGAGCAGCAGGTCCTCGGGCCCAAGCGCGCGCACGCTTTCGAGCAGCTCGCGCGCACCGGCTTCGCCGGCGGCATCCGGCACCGGATGGCCCGCCTCGATTACGCGGATGCGTTCCGTCGGCAGTCCATGCGCATAGCGCGTGATCGCGAGCCCCGAGAGTGCTGCGCCGCGCGGCCAATGCTGCTCCACGGCGAGCGCCATCGAGGCGGCCGCCTTGCCCGCCGCGGCGGCGAACGCGCGGCCGCGCGGCGGCTGCGGCAGGTGCGGCGGCAGAATCTGCAGGGGATCCGCCGCGGCCACCGCGGCGCGGAAGCTCGCTTCAAGGAGGGCGCGCATCGACCGCAGTGTATTTGCGCTATGCTCGCGGCGCCATGGCGAAACGCGATACGCCCCCATTCCGGGCCGACCATGTCGGCAGCTTCCTGCGCCCCAAGGAGCTGCTCGAGGCGCGCGAGCGCCACTTCAAGCAGAAAACGATCAGCCGCGCGCAGCTGCGCGAAGTCGAGGACCGCGCCATCCGCGGCATCGCCAAGCTGCAGGAGGACTGGGGGCTGCAGGGCGTCACCGACGGCGAGTTCCGCCGCACCTATTTCCACATCGATTTCCTTGAGCAGCTGGAGGGCGTGGAGGTGAAGGGCGGCATCGCGGTCAAGTTCCACGGCGCCGCCGGCGACGTCGACTTCGCGCCGCCGGTGATGCACGTGACTAAAAAGCTCAAGCACGTTAAGCCGATCCAGCTCGAGGACTTCAAATTCCTCAAGTCGGCAACTACTCGCACGCCCAAGGTCACCATCCCGTCGCCGACCATGCTGCATTTCCGCGGCGGGCGCGGCGCCATCAGCCGCGAGGCCTATCCCGACATGGAAGGCTTCTACGAGGACGTCGGGCGCTGCTACCGCGAGGAGATCCGCCAGCTCGCGCAAGCCGGCTGCCGCTACCTGCAGCTCGACGACACCAATCTCGCCTATCTCTGCGACCCGAAGATGCGCGAAGGGGCGCGCCAGCGCGGCGACGATCCGGACCAGCTGCCGCGGCGCTACGCGCGCCTGATCAATTCGGCGATCGCCGGCCGGCCCAAGGACATGAGGGTGGGCGTGCACCTTTGCCGCGGCAATTTCCAGAGCGCCTGGGCGGCCGAAGGCGGCTACGAGCCGGTGGCCGAGGTGCTGTTCAACGAGCTGCAGGTGGACGGCTACTTTCTCGAGTACGACGATGCGCGCTCGGGCGATTTCGCGCCGTTACGCTTCGTGCCCAGGGGCAAGACCGTGGTGCTCGGCCTGGTGACCACCAAGCTCGGCATGCTGGAATCGAAGGAAGCTCTGAAGAAACGCATCGACCAGGCGGCCAGGCACGTGCCGCTCGATCAGCTGTGCCTGTCGCCGCAGTGCGGGTTTTCCAGTACGGTGCACGGCAACCAGCTCGCGGTCGAGGCGCAGGGCGCCAAGATCCGCCTGGTGGTCGAGACCGCGCGCGAAGTCTGGGGCGACGCCTAGCTCAGGCGAAAGTTTCGCGGGCGGCGTCGCGCCCGAGCTGGTACAGGGCCGGATAGAACTCGCGGAACGCCCGCTGGATCTCGGCCACCGGCACGTCGGCGAACGAGCCGCGATCGCGCAGGTACTCCATGTGGCGCCGCTCGTCCTCGTCAAAGGCATGGAAGATCGAATCCTCGCGGCCGTCGAACTCCAGCGCCTTGACGCGGAACTTGCGGCACAGCTCGAGGTTAAAGGCGGGCGTGGCCTTCACCCACCGGCCCTCCAGCCACAGCTCGGCGAAGCCGTGGTAGATGAACAGGTCCGATCCCATGCGCTCGGCGAGCCGCGGCGTCGTGAGGTGGTTCTTGACGTCGGCGAAGCCCACGCGCGCGGCGATGCCGGCGGCGCGCGCGCAGGCGGCGAGCAGCGCGGCCTTGCCGATGCAGAAGCCTTCGCCCGTTTCCAGGCAGGCGCTGGCGCGAAACGCGCGCTCGTCCGAAAAATCAAGGAACGGGTTGTAACGCACGCCGTCGCGCACCGCGTAGTACAGGGCGACCGCGCGCTCGCGCTCGCCCGCACCGCGGGCGTGCTCGCGCGCATACGCCGCCACCCGCGGATGGTCGCTGTCGATGAAGCGCGCGGGCGCGAGAAACTCCTTCACCGGTCGAGCCGCATCATGCGCTTGGCGCCGGAGAACAGCGCGTTCGCAGGGTCGGCGAGGCCGTCGACCACGGTGAAGTGGTCCGTGCCGGGCATCCCGATGCTGGTGGCGAGCACCGGCTTCCAGCGCTGCGCGAGCAGCGCGTTCTGGCGCTTGAATTCGGAGCTTTCAAGTCCGCCGACCGCCAGTGCAAGCGGCGCGCGCGTCGCCGGCGGCAGGTAAGCGGGCGAGACTTTGAGCGCCGACTCCTCGTCGAGCCGCAGGTCGCCGTTGATCCAGTCCACCTGCACCAGCGGGCGCAAATCGTAGACGCCGCTCACGGCGACGGCGCCCTTGTAAAGGTCCCTGGGCAGCGAGCGGTCGATCACCGGCCACAGCGCCGCCAGCATCATCGCCGCCAGGTGCCCGCCGGCCGAATGGCCGCTGACGTACAGGCGATCCTCGTCCATGCCGTACTGCTCGGCATGGCGGTAGAGCCAGACCGAGGCCGCGAGCATCTGCTGCACGATGCGCTCGATGCTCACATTCGGGCACAGGTCGTAGTTCACCACCACCAGCGACACGCCCGCGTCGACCCACGCCGGGGCAAGGAAGGAAAAATCGCGCTTGTCGAGCGAGCGCCAGTAGCCGCCGTGGATGAACATCAGCGCGCTGCCGTCGCCCTTGCGCGCCGGAAAGATGTCGAGGGTCTCGCCCGGCGAGGCGCCGTAGGCGCGATCGAGATAACAGGTCATGCTCGAGCGCGTGCGCGCCGAGCTCTCCGACCAGCGCGCGAAATGCCGCGGATGGTCCGGGAACAGCTCGCGGTTGTTGTACTCGCGGCTGAGGAAGGCCGGATCGGTCATGGACCCGGGATTCTAGCGGCTCTTCGCGGCGTGCATCCAGGTCACGGGGCGGCCGAGCGTCGTCTCCAGCGCCTTCTGCTCAGGATCGGCGAGCGCCGCTTCGCGGGCCCTGCGGATGGCGGCGGCGCGCGCCGCGGCGTCGCCGGCGGCCGGGTTTTCCACCAGATCGTCGAAGATGGCGAGAAAGCTGCTCCGGCCGCGCCGGTGCGTCTCGCCGTAGCCCTTCAGGAGCCCCGCGCAGGCCACGATCTCCAGTGCCAGCGCGGTGCTGGCCGGCGCGGCCGCGCGCACCGCGCCCAGCCAGCGCGCGATCAGCGCCTGTTCCTCGGCGTAGCGCAGGCTGTGCGGCCGCCAACGCTTTAGCCATGCCAGCGAGCGCACCAGCAAAAAGCCGCCGATGCCGGAGGTCTTTACGTGCATGCCGACGTTGTAGGCATCGAGCTTGCCGCGCGCCGCGGCCCACGACAGAAGGCGGCGGCCGAGAAAAGGCGGCAGCAGCGAGGCCACTTCCTCCACCCCGGGCTTGAGGTAATCGATCACCACCACCTGCTCGCCGTCCTTCGCGCCCACTTCCCGGCGCACGCGCGCGAAGCGCGAAGGTCGCGTCTTCAGGTCGGCGACGCGGATGATGTCCTCGTAGCTCATCCACAGCGCGAGCTGCCGGCCGGTCTCGCCGACCAGCTGCGGATCGGCGTTGCCCAGCGTGGCGATGCGCTGGAGGTAGAGCCGGGCGTAGGCCTCGCCCTGATAGTCGCGCAGGCGCGCCGCACCCAACTCGAGGATTTCGCGCGTCGCGGGTGGCAGCGAACGCGCTGGCGCGACGGGCGCTGGGCGCGCGCCGGCGGCGATTTCGTAGCCGGCGGCGAAACCGCGCAGGCTCGCCTGCGCGCCCTTGCCGGCACGCATGATCGCCGTCTCGCAGGCTTCGCGCGGCAGCGGCAGGGCGCCGGAGCCGGCCATGGCACCGAACAGCACGGCGTTGATCACGGTACCGTGGTCCTCGGCCAGCTTGCGCATGTCGAACAGTACCGCGTGCTTCGAGAGCTGCCTGGCCGCGGCCAGCACGCGCTCTTCGGGGAAGCGGCCATCCGCCATCTGCATCTTCTCGACCGTGGCGTAGATGCGGTGCGTGGAGGCGATGAGCGTGGTGCGGTCCGGCGAGACGAAGCCGTTCTGCATTGCGCGCCCGGCCTCGAGCAGTTCCGAGGCGACCATCACGTCGACGTTGCCCGGGCTCGGCGTGAGCGACATCACGGGCTCGCGCCCGCCGAGCTCGCCGCGCTGCGCGGGAAAGATCTCCAGGTAATAGGTCGTGGCCCCGGTGCGCTGTGCGACCCCGGGAATCGAAGTCGCCTGCGCCGGCAGGCCGCTGGCGGTGGCGGCGTGCATCAGCCAGTCGGCCATCACGCCGCCGCCTTCGCCGCCGAGGGCGGCGATCAGCACCGTGATCGAGCGCTCGGGCAGGCTCACGACAGCAGCGAGCGCAGCGCGCCGCGCGTGCCGGCGAGCAGGCGATCCCAGGCGCTCGCGTTCTGGATCACTTCGGCGCGGTAGAACGACGGGCACAGCGTGGCCGCGTGCGCGTTCTCGCCGCACAGGCCGCAGCCGACGCAGCCATCGATCACGACCGCCACCGGATCCACCTTGAGCGGATCGGGGTTGTCCTTCACCGTGAGGGTGGGGCAGCCCGACAGGCGGATGCAGGCGTGGTCGCCGTTGCACACGTCTTCGTCGACGCCGTACTTCACGCGCACCACGCGTTCGCCGCGCTGCAGCAGGCTGGCCAGCCAGGGCTTGATGCGGCGCTGCCGCTCGAGCTGGCATTCGCCCTCGGCCACGATCACTTTCAGGCCGTTGAAGTCGCTGGTGAACGCCTCGTTGAGCGTGGCCCGCATCTTGTCGACGTGGTAGGTGTGCACCGTGCGCAGCCACTGCACGCCGAGGCCCTTGAGCGTGGCCTCGATGGTCTGGTTGGTCTCGACCAGGCTGCGCCGCTTGTCCGGGGCTTCGGCCTTGG
>JBDTMD010000051.1:0-8422 GCA_039934435.1 Burkholderiales bacterium | reverse complement strand
CTCGCCTTCGGCGCCCAGGCGCAGGAGTATCCGACCCGTCCGATCACCTTGATCGTGCCGTTCCCGCCGGGCGGCGTCGCCGACATCGTCGGCCGGCCGCTCGCCGCCGCGATGGAAAAGTCGCTCGGCCAGCCTGTCGTGGTGATCAACCGCACCGGCGCGGGCGGCGCCATCGGCATGACCGCGGCAGCCAGGGCCGACCCCGACGGCTACACGATCCTGATGGCGCTGTCCTCGATCTCGATCTTTCCGGTGTCCGATCCGCTGCAGGGCAAGTCCGCGCCCTACCAGATCTCGGATTTCGTGCCGATCGCGCTGGTCACCGCGGACCCGACCGTGCTGGTGGTGGGCGGCGACAGCCCGTACAAGACAGTCGCCGAATTCGTCGCCGGTGCCAAGGCCAACCCGGGCAAGATCAATTTTTCGTCCTCGGGCATCTACGGCACGCTGCACGTGGCGATGGAAATGTTCGCCAATGCCGCGGGCATCCAGCTGTTCCACGTACCCTATCAGGGCGGCGGGCCGGCAGTGCGCGCGCTGCTTTCCGGCGAAGTACAGGCGCTTGCCTCGGGACCGGCGGCCGCGATCGGGCAGATCCAGGCGGGCAAGATGCGCGCGCTCGCCGGCTGGGGCGCCAAGCGACTCGACCTGATGCCCGAGCTGCCGACGTTCAAGGAGCTCGGCTACAAGGACGTCGAGTTCTACATCTGGGCCGGCGTCGTCGCCCCCGCGGCCACGCCCGCCGTCGCGCAGCACAAGCTGCGCGCCGCGGTGCGCGAAGCCGTGGCCACGCCGCTGTTTTCCGGCGCCATGGCCAAGGTGCGCACGCCGATCAACTATCTAGACGCGCCGGAGTTCAAGGACTTCTGGTTCGAGGACGCCAAGCGCCTGCGCGAGGCGGTGCTGAAGATCGGAAAGGTCGAGAGCAAGTAGGTCCATGCTCGATACCGCGTCCGCTTATCGCTTCGTGCAGGAACGCCTGGGCATCGACGTCAAGTCGACCGACGCCGCGACCGAGCTCGCCAGCCTCGGCGTCGACTCACTGTCCCTGCTCGAGCTGGTGTTCGAGATCGAGGAGAGATTCGGCGTCAAGGTGGACCAGGACACGCCGCTGCCGCGCAGCTGCGGCGACCTGTTGGCAATGATCGAGCAGTTCGCGTCTGTCAAACCGTGACACCGCGCCGCGTCGCGGTGACCGGGCTCGGCCTGGTCAGCCCGCTCGGCGCCACGGCGGCGGATTCATTCGCAGCGCTGCTCGCGGGTCGCTCGGGCCTGCGGCTGCATGCGCCCGCGGACGCGCCCAAGGCGCTCGCCGTGCCCGCGGGCGTGTGCGCGGACTTCGATGCCGATGCGCTGTTCGGGCGCGCGCGCGCCGGCTCGCTTGACCGCTACAGCCAGATCGGCATCGCCGCCGGACTCGAAGCCTGGCGCGACGCCGGCCTCGCCCCGACTCCGGACGAGGACCGGGACGCCTGGGGCGTCGCCTGGGGCACGGGCGCGGGCGGCGCGCTGGTCCTCGAGCGCGGCTACCGCGACCTGTACATCGGCGGGCGCGAGCGCCTGGCACCCCTCACGGTGGTGCAGGCGATGCACAATGCCTGCGCCTCGCATCTTGCGATCCAGTTCGGGCTCGGCGGCAGCTGCGCCACGTACTCGGTTGCCTGCGCCTCCGCGGCGATGGCGATCGGCGAGGCGTTCCGCCGCGTGCGCAGCGGCGCCGCCCCGGTGATGCTGGCCGGCGGCTCGGAGGCGCCGCTCGCCTACGGCGTGATCCGCGCCTGGCTCGCGTTGCAGGTGCTCGCGCCGGGCGATGCCGACAGCGCCGCGCTCGCCTGCAAGCCGTTCCAGCGCGAGCGCGCGGGACTGGTGCTGGCCGAAGGCGGCGGCGCGCTGCTGCTCGAGGACTGGGCGCGCGCCGAGCAGCGCGGCGCGCGCATTTACGCCGAGCTCGCCGGTTACGGCGAATCCTGCGATCACAGCAACCTCGTGCGCCCGAGCAGCGCAGGCCAGGCGCGCGCGGTGCGCGCCGCGCTCGCCGACGCCGGCTTGGCGCCGCAGGACGTGGATTACGTGAATGCGCACGCCACCGGCACGCGCGAGGGCGACAGCATCGAGATCGCGGCGCTCGCCGCCGTCTTCGGCGCGCACGCAGCGCAGCTCGCGGTGAGCGCCACCAAATCGGCGCACGGCCACACCCTCGGCGCGGCGGGCGCGCTCGCCGCCGCCGTCACGGTTCTCGGGCTGCACCACGGCGTCGTGCCGGCCACCCTCGGCGACGAGGCGGCCCTCGACCCGGACTGCGGCGGCGTGTCGCATGTCACGGGCGCGGCGCGGCGCGGCGCGCCACTGCGCGCTGCGCTGGCCGACGCCTTTGCGTTCGGCGGCAGCAATGCGGTGCTTGCGTTCCGCGCCCACGCTGCGCATTGAACGGGACCCGGCCAGCCGTTACACTGTCCCCCACGACCATGGCCAGCATTCCCGTCAGCGCGCAATTCGCGCCCGCAGCCGACCCGGCGCTCATCGGGGAGCTGGCGGCGTTGATCACGGCCGAGCTCAATCTGGACGTGCCGCCGGCGGAGATCGCGCCGGAGGCGCCGCTGTACGGCGAGGGCCTCGGCCTCGATTCGATCGACATCCTGGAGCTGGCGCTGGTGGTGTCGCGGCGCTATGGGGTGCGCCTGCGCTCCGATCACGAGGACAACCAGGTGATCTTCGCCTCCCTCTCGCACCTCGCCCGCTACATCGCGCAGAACCGCACGAAGTGAGTCGCGGGCGCAAACGCGGCTGGCTCGCGCTGCTCATCGTCGTCGCTCTCGCCTACGCCGTGTTCTCGCACTGGCTGACCACCGCCCGGGGCAGCGCGGCGCTCGGCGCCCTGGGGCCCTATGTGCCGTGGTTCTACTACCTGCAGCACGTCGCCATGTTCGTCGCGCTCGCCGCCTGGTTCGGCGCCAGCCTGCGTCCCGGGCACGAGGCTCTGGTGACGCGCTTTGCGCGGCATGCCGAAGGCACGCTCAGTCCCGCCGGCCTCGCCTACACGCGCGCCGTGACCCTCGCCTGGAGCGTGTTCTCGGCCGCCATGGTCGCCGCCTCGACGCTGCTCTTTTTTCTGGCGCCACTCGAGCTGTGGTCGGTGTTCGCCAACCTGCTCTCGCTGCCGCTGGTCGGCGCGATGTTCGTCGCCGAGTACCTGGTGCGCATGCGCGTCTGCCCGGAGCTCGGCCGCGGCGGCCTGCTGCGCAGCGTGGCGCGCAGCGTGCGCGCGTACTGGGATTCCGGCGCGCGTCCCACGCCCGGGCCGCGCTAGCCGCGGCGCGCTCGCCAGGCATGGTCGGGGTACCGCTCCTCGCCGGTGCAAAGGCATCGACCGCCGTCGCCTGGCGCGCGGGCCGGCCGATCGATGCCGCCCAGTTCCTCGCCGACGCGGCGCAACTCGCGCCGCAGCAGCCGGCCTGCGGCCACGTGCTCAATGCCTGCGCCGACCGCTACCGCTTCGCCGTCGGACTTGCCGCCGCACTGCTGCGCGACCAGGTGACGCTGCTGCCGCCCGACCAGACGCCGCAGACGGTGCAGCGCCTGCGCGATTTCGCCGCCGACGCCTACGTGCTCGCCGACGACACGAGCACCGATATCGACCTGCCCCGCGTGGCGGTGCCAGCGGCGCCCGCGCCGCGCCCCTCGAACTTCGACGTGCCGTCGATCCCGCCCGGACAGCTGTGCGCCATCGTCTTCACCTCCGGTTCGACCGGCGCGCCGGTGCCCAACCGCAAGCATTGGGGCACGCTGGTGCGCAACGTGCGCGGCGCGCTCGAGCGCTGGGGCCTGTCGGGCGCCCCGGCGAGCATTCTCGGCACCGTGCCGCCGCAGCACATGTACGGCTTCGAATCGACGGTGCTCGCGGCACTGGCCGGCGGCGGCGCGCTGTGCGCGGAGCGACCGTTCTTCGCCGACGACATCTGCGCGGCGCTGGAACGGCTGCCGCGGCCGCGCGTTCTGGTGACGGCGCCTTTCCACCTGCGCACGCTGCTCGAGGGCGTGCCGCAGCCGCCCGCCGCGGACCTGCTGCTGTGCGCCACCGCGCCGCTCGATGTCGAGCTCGCGGCGCTCGCCGAAGCGCGTTTCGGCACGCGGCTGGTGGAAATCTACGGCTGCACCGAGACTGGCCAGATGGCGACGCGGCGTACGGCGCGCGAGCCTGAATGGCGCACGCTGCCCGGCATCCGCGTCGAGCTGCGCGGCGCGCAGGCCTGGGCGAGCGGCGGCCACGTCGAGCAGCCGACGGCGCTCGGCGACGTGCTCGAGCCGCTCGCGCCCGACCGCTTTCTGCTGCACGGACGCCTCGCCGACATGGTGAACATCGCCGGCAAGCGCTCCTCGCTGACGCACCTCGAGGCGCAGCTGCGCGCGATCGACGGCGTCGCCGACGGCGTGTTCTACATGCCGGAGGACGGCTCCGCGGGCGGCGTCACGCGTCTCGCCGCGTTCGTGGTCGCGCCAGGGCTGACGCGCGAGACGCTGCTCGCCGCGCTGCGCCAGCGCATCGACGCCGCGTTCCTGCCGCGCCCGCTGGTGCTGCTCGAGCGCCTGCCGCGCGCGCCGAGCGGCAAGCTGCCGCGCGCCGCGCTGCACGCGCTGGCGCGCGCCCACGGCGTACGGAGCGACGCATGAGCGACGCGCGCCTGCGCTTTGCGGCCTCGCACCCGGCGTTCGCCGGGCATTTTCCCGGCGCGCCGATGGTGCCCGGGGCGCTGCTGCTCGCCGCCGCGCTCGAGGCGCTCGGGCTGGCGCATGCCGGCCTGGAGATCGCCTCGGCCAAGTTCCTGCACCCGGTCGTCCCGGATGCCGAGGTCGAGGTGCACGGCATCGCGGGAACGGCGGGGGCGTCGCGCCTGGAGCTGCGCTCGGCGGGCCGCCTGGTGGCGACGGCGGCGCTGCGGAATGCGCGCGCGTGACGGCGCCATGGCACCGCAGTCCCGAGCGCAGCCACCGCTTCGCGCTGCGGCTGATGCGCTGGATCGCGCTCGGCCTGGGCCGGCGCGTCGCGCGCCTCGTGCTGCATCCGGTGAGCGCGTATTTTCTGCTGTCCGCGCCGCGCGCGCGGCGCGCGTCACGCGCCTACCTCGGGCGCGCGCTCGGCCGGCCGGCAACGCTGACCGACCTGTACCGGCATTTCTTCACTTTCGCCGCCACGGTGCTCGACCGCGTCTACCTGCTCCAGGAGCGCTTCGACGTGTTCGACATCGAGTTGCACGGCGCACCCGCGCCGGGCGCCCTGCTGCTGCTGGGCGCTCACCTGGGCAGCTTCGAGGCGCTGCGCGCGCTCGGCCGCCGCGCCACCGGCGGGCGCCTCGCGATCGTCATGTACGAAGACAATGCGCGCATGCTGAACGAGGCGCTCGCCGCCATCAGCCCGAGCGCCGCTCAGCACGTGATCGCGCTCGGCCGCGTCGATTCGATGCTGCGCGTGCGCGACTGGCTCGCCGACGGCGGCGTGGTCGGCGTCCTCGGCGACCGCGGGCTGCACGAGGAGGATGCGCATGCCGTGCCGTTCCTCGGCGCGCCGGCGCGCTTTCCGCTGGGGCCGCTGCGCATGGCGGCGATGCTGCGCTGCCGGGTGGTGTTCATGGCCGGCCTGTACCTGGGCGGCAACCGCTATGCGCTGCACTTCGAGCCGATCGCTGATTTTTCGTCGGCGCCGCCGGCGCCGCCGGCCGCGCTCGAGACCTACGTCGCCTGCCTCGAGCGCCGTTGCCGCGCCGCGCCGTACAACTGGTTCAACTTCTACGATTTCTGGGGCGAGGCCGATGCGCGCTAGCCGTTGGCTGCTCGCCGCGTTGCTCGCCTGCGCGTTGCCGGCGCGGGCGGCGACGCCCTGGACGCTGGACCAGCTGCTGCACGGCTTCGCGCAGACGCGCGAAGCGCACTCCAGTTTCGTCGAGAAGAAATCAGTACGCGTGCTCGAGCGCCCCATGGTGAGCTCGGGCGAGCTGCACTTCAGCGCGCCCGATCAGCTGGAAAAACGCACCCTGCGCCCGCGTCCCGAGCTGCTGCGCCTGGACGGCGATACGCTGACGCTGGAGCGCGGCGAGCGCCGCCTGCAGCTCAGCCTGCGCGGCTATCCGCAGGCCGCCGCGTTCGTCGAGAGCATCCGCGGCACGCTGGCCGGCGACCGCGCCGCGCTGGAGCGCGTGTATCGCCTGCAGCTCGAGGGCAGCGAGCGCTCCTGGGCGCTGACGCTCACGCCGCGCGAGCCGGAAATGGCGGCGCTGGTGGCGCGCGTGCGCATCGCCGGTCGGCGCGCCGAGGTGTCGGTGATCGAAATCGAGCAGGCGAACGGCGACAGCACGCTGATGAGCGTGCAGCGCCTGCCCGCGCCGTGACGGTGCGCCGGCTGGCGCCGCTCGGCGCCTGGATCGCGGTGCTCGGCGTGGCCGGGGCGATCGCCGCCGGCGCGCGCTACACGGCCGACCTGTCGGCTTTCCTGCCGCGCACCCCCAGTGCCGCGCAGCAACTGCTCGTCGACCAGCTGCGCGACGGTGCCGTCGGCCGCGTGATGCTGATCGCCATCGAAGGCGGCGATGCCGCAGCCCGCGCCGCGCTGTCGCGAGACGTCGGCACGACTTTGCGCGCTGACCCGCGCTTCGCCTACATCGCTAACGGCACGGACCAGGGCATGGAGCGCGAGCGCCGGATCCTGTTCGCGCACCGCTACCTGCTCAGCCCGGCGGTGACGCCGGAGCGCTTCAGCGTCGCCGGACTGCGCGCGGCGATCGAGGAGACGCTCGACCTGGTGTCGTCCTCGGCCGGCGGGCTGGCGCAGGCGCTGCTGCCGCGCGACCCGACCGGCGAAATGGCGCGGCTCGCCGAAGCCCGGCTGTCCGAAGGGCCGCGCCCGGCAATCGAAGGCGGCGTGTGGGCGTCGCCCGACGGCACGCGTGCGCTGCTGCTGGCGCGCACCGCGGCCGCCGGCGCCGACACCAATGCGCAGGAGGCGGCGATGCAGGCGGTCACAAGTGCGTTCGACGCCGCGGCGGCGCGCCTGAACGCGCCGCAGGTGCGGTTGCGCATGACCGGCGCCGGCGTGTTCGCGGTCGAGTCGCGCGCCATCATCAAGCGCGAGGTGGCGCGCGTGGCGGCGCTCGGCATCGCCCTGATCGCCGCGCTCCTGCTCTGGGCCTACCGCTCGCCGACGGCGCTCCTGCTCGGGCTGCTGCCGGTGCTCACCGGCGCCCTGGTCGGCGTGGCCGCAGTGGCGCTCGGCTTCGGCGCGGTGCACGGCGTCACGCTCGGCTTCGGCGCCACGCTGATCGGCGAAGCGGTGGATTACGCAATCTATCTGTTCGTGCAGACCGGCGCCGTCCACGGCAACCGCGACACCTGGCTGGCGGAATTCTGGCCCACCATCCGCCTCGGCGTTCTGACCTCGATGATCGGCTTCTCGGCGCTGCTGCTCTCCGGGTTTCCGGGACTGGCCCAGCTCGGCCTGTATTCGTTGTGCGGCCTGGCAGCGGCGGCGCTCTTTACGCGCTTCGTATTGCCGCTCCTGCTGCCGGCGGGATTTCGCGTGCGCGAGCTCGTGGCGCTCGGCGAGCGCCTCGGTCGCTGGCGCGCCGCCGCCGGCGGCTGGCGCTGGCTGGTGGCGGCGCTGTGCGCAGGCGCCGCCGTCACGCTGATCGCGCAGCGCGGTGCGCTGTGGGCCAGCGACTTGTCCGGCTTGAGCACCATCACCGCCGAAGACCAGGCCTACGACGGGCGCTTGCGCGCTGACCTGGGCGCGGCGGACGCGCGCTATCTGGTCGTCGCCAGGGGTGGCGACGAGCAGGAGGCGCTGCGCGCCGCCGAGCGCGTCGCCAAGGCGCTGCAGCCGCTGGTCGCACAGGGCGTGATCGCGGGCTTCGACAGCCCGGCGCGCTACCTGCCGAGCGACGCCACTCAGGAAGCGCGCGCCGCGAGCCTGCCCGAGCCGGGCGAGTTGCGCATACGCCTGGCGCAGGCGCTTCGCGGCCTGCCATTGCGCGCCGACCGACTCGAGGGCTTCATTGCCGACGCGGCCAGGGTCAAGGCCGGCGCGCGCCTGCGCCGCGCCGATTTCGAGGGCAGCGCGCTCGGCCTGGCGCTCGATGCGCTGCTCGTGCGCCGCGCCGGCGGCTGGCACGCGCTGGTGCCTCTGCGCGCACCGCCAGCGGGACCGCGGGCGCACGTCATCGATGCAGCGCTCGTGCGCGCCGCAATCGCCGGCAGCGGCGCGTTGTTCCTCGATCTCAAGACCGAGGCCAACGCGCTGTACACGGGCTACCTCAACGAGGCAATCGCGCTCGCCGCGGCGGGCGTGGCCGCGGCGCTGCTGCTGCTGCTGCTCGCACTGCGCTCGGCGGCGCGCGTCGGCCGGGTGGCGCTGCCGCTCGGCGCCGCTGTCGTAGTG
>JBDTMD010000050.1:0-8452 GCA_039934435.1 Burkholderiales bacterium | reverse complement strand
GCGCGCCGCTTTTTTCTCGTAGCGCACGCCGCTCGCGGCGAGCGCCGGCAGGTCATGATCCTTGAGGAACTTCGCTTCCGGCTTGCCCATGTCGACCCCTTTCCGCTGAAATCGGTATCCGAATACCGAATTAGGCCCTTTGTACCCCCGGCAAAAGCGTCGCGGTTTGATCCATCTCAAGGTTTGGGCGGGGTGTTGGCCGCCAAATAGCGCCATGCATCCGTACTCCTCGGTTTCTCTGGCGCTCGCCGGCTCCGGCGGCGCCGGCGTCATGACCGCCGGCAATATGCTGCTGGAGGCGGCGGCGCAGGCCGGCTACTACGGCCTGATGACGCGCACCAGCGGCCCGCAGATCCGCGGCGGCGAGGCCGCCGCCATGCTGCGCGTGTCGACCTTCGCCGGCGACGGCCAGGACGACGCCTTCCACGTGCTCGCCGCCATCGACTGGCAGAACGTGCAGCGCTTCGCCGCCGAGCTGCCGCTCGGACCGCAGAGCCTCATCGTCGGCGACCCGGCGCAGGGCGCACCGCCCGAACTGTTCACGCAAAGCGCTGCGCGCTACGTGCCGCTGCCGCTGAAAAAGCTCGCCGGCGAGGTGCCGGGGGGTTGGCCCAACATGGTCGCGCTCGGCGTGCTCGCCGCGCTGCTCGGCCTGCCGGCAGCAGCGCTCGAGGCGGTGGTGCGCAAATCGATGAAGCGCGGGCTCGAGGCGGGCCTCGCGGCCGCGCGCCTCGGCATGGCGCAGGCGGCGGCGCTGCCGCATTACACGCTGGCCGCGCCGCCCGCCAAGGCGCCGCGCTGGCTGATCACCGGCAACGAAGCCGCGGGCTACGGCGCGCTGCGCGGCGGCGTGCGCTTCGTCGCCGCGTATCCGATCACGCCCGCCACCGAGCTGCTCGAGTACCTCGCGCCCGCGCTCGCCCAGGTCGGCGGCACCCTGGTGCAGGCCGAGGACGAGCTCGCCTCGATCAACATGGCGCTCGGCGCCTCCTACGGCGGCGTGCCCGCGCTCACCGCGACTTCGGGGCCGGGCCTGTCGCTGATGATCGAGTCGCTCGGCCTGGGCGTCGCCGCCGAAATTCCGGTGGTGGTGGTCGACGTGATGCGCACCGGACCCTCGACCGGCATCGCCACCAAGAGCGAGCAGGCCGACCTCGGCACCGCGCTCTACGGCCTGCACGGCGACGCGCCGCACGTGGTGGTGGCGCCGAATTCGGTCGCCGACTGCCTCGCCGCCACCGAGTGGGCCGTGGGCCTCGCGGAATCGCTGCAGGTGCCGGCGATCGTGCTTTCCGACCAGTACTTCGGCCAGGCGCGCGCGGTGGTGGACGCGCCGCCCGCTTCGAGCGGTGCCGTCGCCAGGCTCAGGGCCGAAGCGGCGGAAGGCTACCGGCGCTACGCCGTGACGGACTCGGGCGTCTCGCCGATGTCGATTCCCGGCGCGCCCGGCCTCACCTACACCGCTGACGGTCTCGAGCACAACGAGCACGGCACGCCCTCCTCCCAGGCGTCCGACCACCTCGCGCAGATGGACAAGCGCGCGCGCAAGCTCGCCGCGCTCGATCCGGGCGAGCGCTGGGCGAGCGTCGAGGGCGAGGGCGACACCGCGCTTGTCACCTTCGGTTCGTGCACCGGCCCGGCGCGCGAGGCGCTGGCGCGAAACGGCAACGGCGTGCGCCTCGTATCGCTGCGCCTCCTTGCCCCGGCGCAGCCCGAGCGCCTGAAGCGAGCGCTCGAAGGCGTGAAGCGCGTGCTGGTGCTGGAGCAGAACCACAGCGGCCAGTTCCTGAAATACCTGCGCGCCGAATACGACCTGCCGGGCGAGGTAAGGAGCCTGAGGCGCCCGGGGCCGCTGCCCTTCCGCCCCGAGGAGATCCGCAACGCGCTCGGGCAGTGGAGCCGCGCATGAACGCGCCCGAGACCGCGACGCTCTGCGCGCCCAAGGACTTCAAGTCCGGCACCAAGCCCGTGTGGTGCCCGGGCTGCGGCGACTACTCGGTGCTCTCCGCGATCACCAAGGCGCTGTCGACGCTCGGGCTGCGCCCGGAGAACGTCGCCGTGGTCTCCGGCATCGGCTGCTCCTCGCGCATCCCGGCGTACACCCGCTGCTACGGCTTTCACGGCGTGCACGGCCGCGCGCTGCCGGTGGCCACCGGCCTCAAGGCCGCGCGACCCGAGCTCACGGTGCTAGTGGCGAGCGGCGACGGCGACGGCTATTCCATCGGCGGCAACCACTTCCTGCACGCCTGCCGCCGCAACATCGACCTCACCTACATCGTGATGGACAACCACGTCTACGGCATGACCAAGGGCCAGCCCTCGCCCACCACCGAGCCGGGGTGGTCGTCGAAGCTCGCGCCCGGCGGCACCGGCCTGAAGGAGTTCCACCCGCTGGTGATCGCGCTCGCCTCCGGCGCCAACTTCATCGCGCGCGCGACCTCGGGCGACCCGAACGGCTGCGCGGCGCTGATCACCGAAGCGGTGCGCCATCCCGGCTTTTCGTTCGTCGAGGTGCTCTCACCCTGCGTCACCTTCCGGCCCGAGCAGCGCGAGTGGAAGACGCTGGCGCATCCCGCGCCGGTGGCGCCCACCGACGACCCGGGGCGCGCGGCGCGGCGCCTGATGACCGACGACGGCTTCAACATCGGCGTGCTCTACCAGGGCAAGCGCGCGCCGTACGCGCGCGCCAACGGCGGCGCGCAAACCGTGGAGGCGCTCGCATGCCAGTTCCAGCTCTAGAAGACTTCATGGCGCGCGCCTATGCCATGGAGCTCGAGGCCGAGGAGCGCTACGCGCTGTTCGCCGAGCAGCTCGACACGCACAACAACCGCGCGGTGGCGGAAATGTTCGGCAAGCTCGCGAAGATCGAGGGGCTGCACGCCAAGCGCATCCTCGAGGAAATGGGCTGGCCGAGCATGCCGGCGCCGGCGCCGGCCTATTCCTGGGACACGCCCGAGGGGCCGGAGACCGCGCCGCAGGACGCCGTGCACTACCTGATGCAGCCCTGGCATGCGCTCGAGATCGCGCTGCGCTGCGAGCAGCAGGCGCAGAAGTACTTCGAGGACATCGCCGCCGCGGACGTGCCGCCGGCGGTGCGCACCGCGGCGCTGGAGATGGCCGGCGAGGAGCGCGAGCACGTGCAGCTGGTGCGCGAATGGATGCAGCGCGTGCCGCCGCCCCCTGAGGGCTGGGACGAGGATCCGGACCCGCCGCGGATGGGCGAATGAAACTCCTGCAGCCGCACGGCTGGGCGCCGCCCGTCGGCTACGCCAACGGCATCGAAGCGAGCGGCCGCGTCGTGTTCGTCGCCGGCCAGGTCGGCTGGGACGCGGCGCAGAAGTTCCATTCCACGGACATTGCGCCGCAGTTCGAGCAGGCGCTGCAGAACGTGCTCGCGGTGCTCGCCGAAGCGGGCGGGCGCGCCGAGCACATCTGCCGCATGACCGCCTACTGCTGCGACAAGGCGGCGTACCTTGCGGCGCGGCCCGCGCTCGGCCGCATCTGGCGATCGCTCATGGGCCGGCACTTCCCGGCGATGAGCATGATCTTCGTCGCCGACCTGCTCGATGCGCCGGGTAAGATCGAGCTCGAGGCGACCGCCGTGATTCCGGGGGAAAAACAATGAGAGGACTGAAAGGCAAGACCGCCATCGTCACCGGAGGCGCCGCCGGCATCGGCGCCGCGCTCGTCGAGCGCTTCAAGGCCGAAGGCACGAAGGTCGTGGTCTTCGACCTGAAAGTCACGCCGGGCATCGACATCACCGACTACGCGGCAGTGCAGAAAGCCGTGGCTGCCGCGGGCGCGGTCGACATCCTCGTCAACAACGCCGGCTGGGACATGTTCAAGCCGTTCCTCGCCACCGACCCTGAGTTCTGGCAGAAGATCATCGCCATCAACCTGGTCGGGCCGATGAACCTGCTGCACTGCGTGCTGCCGGGCATGGCCGGGCGCGGCGGCGGCAAGGTGGTGAACATCGCGTCCGATGCCGGGCGCGTCGGCTCCTCGGGCGAGGCGCCCTACTCCGCCTGCAAGGGCGGCATCATCGCGCTCACCAAGACGCTCGCGCGCGAGCTGGCGTCCAAGGGCGTGCGCCTGAACACCGTGTGCCCGGGGCTCACCGAGACCGGCATGCTCGAAGCCTTCATGCAGGGCGCGGGCAACCCGGACAAGCTGCGCGAGGCGTATCGCCGCGCCGTGCCCATCGGGCGCCTGGGCAAGCCGGAAGACATCGCCGGCGCGGTGCTGTTCCTCGCCAGCGACGACGCCGACTTCATCACCGGCCAGACCATCAGCGTGTCGGGCGGGCTGACGATGCACGGCTGACGAACTACCCCGCGGCGGTTTCCGCCAGGGGCTTGATCTTCGCCAGCGCTTTTGCGAGCGACGCTTTCGCAACCTCGGTGTCGTAGTCGGCCTGCAGCCGGAGCCACCAGCCGTCCGAGAGCCCGAAAAACCGGCACAGCCGAAGATCGGTATCTGCAGTAATGGCGCGCTTGCCCGCGACAATGTCACCGATGCGCTGCGCCGGCACGCCGATCTCCTTCGCCAGCCGGTAATTGCTCATCCCCAGCGGCTTCAGGAATTCCTCGGCGAGCATCTCGCCGGGCGACACGGGCTTCAGTTTCCTGCTCATAATCCTCTCCGTCAGTGGTAATCCACGATTTCGACGTCTTCGGCGTCCGTGCCCGTCCAGCGAAAGCAGATGCGGAACTGGTCGTTCACGCGGATGCTCCATTGACCCGCACGGTCACCCTTCAGCCGCTCAAGCCGGTTCGCGGGCGGTGCGCGCAGGTCCTCGACGCGGCGCGCCAGGTCGAGCTGCTTGAGCTTACGCAGCGCCGGGCGCTCGACGTTCGCGAACCGTGCAACGCGCTGCAGACCGAACAAGGCCTGCGAGTCCGCGCACTTGAACGTCTTGATCGACACGCCACGCATAGTAACGCCTCGCGTTACTAACGTCAAGCGTGATCATCAAGGCAACTTCAGTGCCCGGGGACGCCCGACGACGGCCGTCGAAAAACGAGAGTTGCTGCGGTCACGATGAACAGCGCGATCGCCGCCGCGTTGCCCCAGGCGCCCGCGAGCGGCGAAATAAAGACGCGGACCATGAGCGAAAGGTGCAGCAGTGCGAGCGGCGCGTAAAGCGCCGCGTGATACGGCAGCGGCACCCGCAGCACCGCCGGCAGGATCACCGGCGCGTGGCCGAACACCATCGAGAACACGAAGCCTACGAATATCGCGTGCAGCGCGGCGTCGTAGGCCACTGCGGATGCGAGCAGCATTCCGCCGAACGCGAGCCACGCGTAGCCCGAAAGCAGACACACGGCGATGTAGCGCGGCAGGCCCCTCTGGCGCACGGTCACCCGCGCGAGATCGAACGCCAGCAGCCACGCGGCGAGCAGCACCAGCACCACGCCCATGATGCGGGGCGCAAGCGGCGCGATCAGCAGCAGCGCCGCAATCGTTGCGAAGGCCGCGCGCACCGCCGGCGCGCGCTTGAGATAGCGCGACAGCTCCAGCCGCTCGCCGCCGATGGTCAGGGCGAAGAACGCGATCCACCACGGCACCGCCGGCAGCCCGGCGTAAAGCGACAGGTTGCCTGCCAGCCACGCCACCGCCCCGGCGAGGAGCGTCGCCATCTCGAGCGAGGGCTGGCGCGCGAATACCGCGACGCTCGCCGCCACCAGCAGCGCCGCTGCGAGCGCGAGAAGCGCGAACCCCGGCGCGGCGAAGCCAGCGAGCAGGCACAGCCCGCCGAGTCCGCTGGCGAGCGGCGCGGCGTAGGCCCACATCCGGCCGAGCGCCACGGCGCGCTCCAGCCCGATCACAGTGCCGAGGAAGCCCGAGACCATGAGTGCGCCATGCAGCGCGATGGCGCCCGCCGGCGCGGGGATTGCAGCGCCCAGGCGCACCAGGCCGCCGGCAATGCCGAAGGCGAGCGCAGCAAAGCCCAGCACCAGCAGGGGCAGGCGCCAGCGCGGCGGCACGCTCAGGTCCAGCCGAAGCGGCTTTGCGCCTCGGCGCTCATGCGCTCGGGCGTCCACGGCGGATCCCACACCAGCTCGACCTGCACGTCGGTGTCCGCGGGCGCGCGTGCGCGAATGGCTGCGGTCGCCTCGTCGACGAGATAGGGCGCCGCCGGGCAGGCGGGCGAGGTCATGGTCATCGCCACGCGCACGCGCCCGGGCGCAGTCTCGATTGCGTACACCAGCCCGAGGTCGACGATGCTCATCCCGGCTTCCGGGTCCTCCACCGTGCGCAACGCGTCCCGGACTTCGTCTTGTTCCATCTCCGAGAGTAAAGCGCGCCGCGGCCGCAAGTTGTTGATGTGCATCAAGCCGCGCGCGCGCGGCGCGGCTATCGTGCGGCAAATGCATTTCATGGTCCTGGTCCTCGCGTTCATGATGGGAGTCGTCGTCTGGGGCTACTTCCACTCCAACCCGCAGGGTGTGGCGCGCGGCAAGGTCCTCGCCTGCAACATGGTGGTGCTGGCGGCGGCGGTCGCGGCGGCCGCCGTCGCGGGCGCGCTGCTGCTCGAGGACGGGCTGCTCGCCAAGCCCGGCGAAGCGGGGCTGGTCTGGTTCCTCGCCATCATGGGCGGGGGCACGGCGTTCATGATCGTGGCCATCGTCGGCGGCTTGCTGCGCAACCTGGTTCTGTTCCCGCTGTCGCGGCGCGCGCGCATTTAGTTGCGGCAGGTCAATTCCGGGCCGTTGCGCCTGCGGCGCAGCGCGTAGCATCCGGCGATGCGATTTCTGCTCATCAACCCGGCGCTGCCGGAAAGTTTCTGGAGCTTCCGCTGGGCGCTCGAGCTGGTGCCCGGCGGCAAGCGCGCGCTCAATCCGCCGCTCGGCCTCGCCACGCTCGCCGCGCTGTGCCCGCCGCACTGGCAGGTGACGATCGTCGACGAGAACGTCGAGCCGCTGCCGCTCAGGCCCGAGGCCGATCTCATCGGCATCGGCGGCATGGGCGTGCAGGCGCCACGGCAAAAGCAGCTGCTGCGCTACTACCGCGAGGCCGGCTACCGCGTGGTCGCCGGCGGCAGCTATGCCTCGCTGTGCCCCGAGGAATACGCGCCGCTCGCCGACACCGTGATCGCCGGCGAGGCGGAGTACATCTGGCCGCGCTACTGCGCCGACCTCGAGCGCGGCGCGCCGCAGGCGCTGCACGGCGAGACCGGCAACGTGCGGCTCGAGGACTCGCCGCTGCCGCGCTTCGACCTTCTGCAACTGCACGCCTATTCGACCGCCAGCCTGCAGCTCTCGCGCGGCTGCCCGTTCAGCTGCGAGTTCTGCGACATCATCGTCATGTTCGGGCGCAAGCCGCGCTACAAGGCGCCGGCGCAGATCGAGCGCGAGCTCGACAGCCTGCGGCGCCTGGGCGCGCGCAAGGTGTTCTTCGTCGACGACAACTTCATCGGCAACAAGGCGAAGGCGAGCGCGACGCTGGACGCCCTCGCCGCCTACCAGGACCGGCACGGGCGGCGCATGCGTTTCGGCACCGAGGCCTCGCTCAACCTGTCGAAGGACCCTGCCCTGCTGGCGCAGTTCCGCGCCGCGGGCTTCGAATGGGCGTTCCTCGGGCTGGAGACCCCGGACCCGCAGACGCTGCGCGAGGCGGGCAAGCCGCAGAACACCGCCGGCGACATGCTCGCCGCGGTGCGCCGCATCCACGCCGCGGGCCTCGACATCCTCGGCGGCTTCATCGTCGGTTTCGACCGCGACACGCCGGCGGTGTTCGGGCAGCAGCGCCGCTTCATCCTCGACAGCGGCATCATGGTGGCGATGGTCGGGCTGCTCACGGCGCTGCCGAAGACGCCGCTCTATGAACGCCTGAAGCGCGAGGGGCGCCTGGACGAAAGCGCCGCCAACGGCGACAACACGCGCGCCCGCACCAACATCGTGCCCAAGTCGATGCGCCTCGACGAGCTGACCTCCGGCTACCAGCGGCTGTACGCCGAGCTGCTCACCGACGGCGGCATCGCCGAGCGCATCCGCAACAAGCTCGCGCACTTCGGCACCCCCGCGCAACTGGTGCGCGAGAGCCCGAGCGAAGGCGCCCGCATCCTCTGGCGGCTGCTGACGCGCGGCATCGCGCGCGGCGGCCCGGCACGCGCCTGGCATTTCCTCAGGAGCCTGCCGCTCGCGCGTCCCCGCCTCCTGCCGCTGGCGGTGAACGACTGGATCGCCGGCCTCAGCATGCGCGACTATGCCGAGCGCCATTTCGGCCTGCCGGCGCCGCGCGCCGCCATGACGCCGGAGCGCGCGCTCGCGCGCCTGCGTGCCTCCCTGCAAAGCTGGCGCCGCAGGGGCGCAGTGCGCCTTGCGCTGCACCGCCCGTTGCGCGCGGAGCCGCAGATCGCGGTGCGCATCACCGGCGCCCTCGACCGGGCGCTGGCGCGCAAGCTCGCGCGCCAGCTCGGCACGGTGCTCAGGCGCTCGCGCACGCGCAT
>JBDTMD010000049.1:0-8545 GCA_039934435.1 Burkholderiales bacterium | reverse complement strand
CGCGCCGTAACCCCCCATGATGACCAGGTCGCCCTGCGCCAGATTCTTGACGCTGGTCACACCCCACACCAGCGCCAGGCCGTAGGCGGCGAGCGCGAATACCGCGCCCACCGTCAGGCCGTTCAAAAGCAGCTGCGCGTTGTAGACCGGCAGGTTGATCAGTATTTGCAGGCTATCCCACATATGCGAAGCCGCGCCGGTCCCTTGCAGACCGGCGCGGCCCGTCCTTTCCTGGTTCGATCAGCCGACTACTGCGAAGCGACCATCCGCGGGAACACGACCGGATCGACCGCGTACTGGGTGGGCGCAACCACCACGTACTTGCCGCCCTGGATTTGGCGCAGGACCATCGGCTTGGCGATGTTGTTGCCCTCCGGCCCGAACTTGATGCCGCCGTAAAACGTCTGCATGTTGGTCGCCGCGAGCGCATCGCGCAGCTTTTCGGTATCGAAGCTCTGCGCGCGCTCGAAGGCGTTGGCCCAGATCTGGATTGCCGCGCTCGCCTGCGCCGTCTGGTACGGAACGATCTTGTACTCGGAATGCGCCTTCAGGAACTTCTTGTTGTAGTCCATCGCGGTACCGAACAAGTCGTCCTTGTACTTCAGCGTCTCGGCCCACTGCGTCGGACACAGGATGCCGTTGGTCGCACCGACCAGAGCGGTCGTGAATTTCGCCGATTCGCAGTGCGTCATGCCGACGATAGACGCATTGACGCCCATCTCCATCATCTGCCGCGCCGCGGTGGTGGCGCCCTTGGTATGTCCCGACACCACGATGATGTCGGGCTTGAGCGCCTTGATCTTGGTCAGCGTCGCCGAGATGTCGCTCAGATCGCGCGGCATCTTGTCGTCGACCACGATCTTCATGCCGTATTCCTTAACCTTGTCGACCACGCCCGCGCGCACGTCGAGCGAGAACGGATCGTTCTCGAAAGACATGGCAACCGTGAAGTCACTCGGCTTCTTGCCGCTCTTGGTGGCGAGCTCGGCCGCGAGGTCGATCAACGGCGCGAGGTACTGGTCCGAGGTCGACAGCGCGGCGAACACGTACTTGTAGCCCTGCGTGAACAGCGAGCGCGATGCGCCCTCGGCCTCGACCATCGGAATCTTGTATTTCTCGATGACCGGCAGCGCGGCCTTGGTCGGACCGGAGGCGTAGGGTCCAAGGGTGAACTTGATGCCGTCCTGATTGATGATACGCTCCAGGAGCTGCGCAGTACGCGCGGGCGTCGACTCGTCATCGTAGTACTTGATTTCGAGCTTGTAGCTCTTGCCGCCGACCTTCACGCCACCGCGCGCATTGATTGCATCGACCGCGAAGTTGTAGCCGTCGCTCGCGTTCTTGCCTTCCTGCGAATACTTGCCGGTGACGGAAATCGCCGAGCCGAGGATGATCTTGTCGCCCTCGACCTTGGCCGACGCCGGCGCGGCAAACGCCAGCGCCAAGGCCGACGCGCACGCGGTAACAGTGACCTGCTTGACGAATGTTCTCATCGTCGTGCTCCTCTCATTTTGGTGATGACGGTCTTACACGCCGCAGCGTCTCTCTGGGCGAGACGTTGTACGCGACGATCTGCTTGTGGTTGTTTGACGGCATTATGCCCGCTCCGTTCACATTAATCGACCCCGCTGCAGCCACATTGCCGCGCCGCTGCGCGCGGATGCTGCGCTGCGACAATTTCCATTTAGCAGGGATTGAACGGTGGCCTGCCGCGATGCAGCACGCATTTACGCGTTTTCCATCGACTTGACGGCCATTTAATAGTTATATATCTTTTACAGATGACCAAGGCGAAAGTCAGCACGTTTTCCGCGACGCCGCGCGATTTCGCCATGCTCGAGGCGGTCGCGCGCTACCACGGCCTGAACAAGAGCGCCACGCTGGCGAGCCTCGTGCGGCGCGAGTTCTGGCGCATATTTCCTGGCGGTACCGAGAAAGTGCGCCCGGATCGCGGCGCGAAAGTGGAGGTAGAACGATGAACACCCGTGGTATTTTCATTCTCGCCGGCGCGCTGGCGCTTTCAGGCACGGCGGCTCAGGCGCAGCCAGTCAGAATCGGCGAGCTCAACAGCTACAAGACATTTCCGGCATTCCTCGAGCCGTACAAGAAGGGCTGGCAGCTGGCGCTCGAGGAGATCAACGCCGCGGGCGGCGTAAACGGTCGCGCGCTCGAGGTGATATCGCGCGAGGACGGCGGTACGCCGGGCGAGGCGGTGCGCGTTGCCGAAGAGCTGATCACTCGCGAGCGGGTATCGATGCTGATGGGTACCTTCGCCTCGCATGTGGGCCTCGCCGTGTCCAATCTCGCGGCCCGCAGAAAAGTGGTGTTCATCGCCGCCGAGCCGCTCACCGACAAGATCGTCTGGGAGAACGGCAATCGCTACACCTTTCGCCTGCGCCCGTCGACGTATATGCAGGTGGCCATGCTGGTGCCCGAAGCCGCGCGGCTGCAAAAACGCCGTTGGGCCCTCGTCTACCCGAACTACGAGTATGGCCAGTCGGCTGCGGCCTCGTTCAGGAAGCTGCTATCCGCGGCGCAACCGGGCGTCGAGTTCGTGGACGAGCAGGCGCCGCCGCTTGGCAGAATCGACGCTGGCGCCGTCGTGCAGGCGCTTGCCGATGCCAGGCCGGACGCGATTTTCAGCGCGCTGTTTGCCGCCGACCTGCAGAAATTCGTGCGCGAAGGCAACGTTCGCGGCCTGTTCCGCAATACCGCCGTGTTCAACCTGCTCGCCGGCGAGCCCGAGTACCTGGACACGCTGAAAGACGAAACGCCGACGGGCTGGTGGGTAACGGGCTATCCCTGGAAGCAGATCGATACGCCGGAGCACCGTACGTTTCTCGAGGCCTATCGCGCGCGCTGGCAGGACTATCCGCGCCTTGGATCCGTGGTCGGCTACGCGGCCCTGTATACGGTGGCCAACGCGCTGCGCAAGGCCGGCGGCACGGACAGCGAGCGGCTGGTCGCGGCGCTCGAGGGCCTGCGCATGAGCACGCCCTTCGGGACAATCGAGTACCGCGCGCTCGACCACCAGTCCACCATGGGCGCCTACGTCGGCCAATTGGCGCAGCGGGATGGCGAGGGCGTGATGGTCAACTGGCGCTTCGCTGATGGCGCCCGGTTCATGCCACGGGACGCGGACGTTCGCGCCATGCGCAAGGACTGAAGGCGCTCCCCTGGCGCTTGCATGACCGCGGCGTCCGCCCTGCTCCAGTTCCTGAACGGCCTGGCGAGCGCCTCGTCGCTGTTCCTGGTCGCCGCCGGCCTGTCGCTGATCTTCGGCGTCACGCGTATCGTCAATTTTGCGCACGGTTCGCTGTTCATGCTCGGCATGTACGGCGCCGTTGCACTGGCGCCGCATGTGGGCTTCTGGTGGGCCATCCCCCTTGCAGCGCTCGCTGTGGGTGCGCTCGGTGCCCTGCTCGAAGCGCTGCTTCTGCGCCGCCTCTACGCAGCCACCGAGCTGCTGCAGCTGCTCGCGACTTTCGCGCTCGTACTGATCATCAAGGACTTCACGCTCTGGGCCTGGGGCCCCGAAGATATGCTCGGGCCAAGGGCACCGGGCCTGGAAGGTGCCGTCGGCATCGCCGGCAGTCGCTTTCCCGAGTACGACCTGTTCCTCATCGCCTGTGGACCGGTCGTGCTGGGCGGGCTGTGGTTCTTATTGCGCGGCACCCGCTGGGGCACGCTGGTGCGTGCAGCGACCCAGGATCGGGAAATGGCGGATGCCCTGGGCGTCGATCAGCGCCGCCTTTTCGGCAGCGTGTTTGCGCTTGGCGCGCTGCTCGCCGGACTCGGCGGCGCCCTGCAGATCCCGCGCGAGCCGGCGACGCTGTCGATCGACCTGCAGATCATTTCCGATGCTTTCGTCGTGGTGGTGGTCGGCGGACTGGGCTCGATCCCCGGCGCTTTCCTCGCGGCGCTGCTGATCGGCGAAATTAAGGCCTTTTGCATCGGCCTGGGCTTTTCGGAGTTCACGCTGGTAGTGGAATTCGTCGTCATGGCGATCGTGCTGGTGCTCCGCCCCTGGGGGTTGCTGGGACGAATGCCCGCGCCAACGCGGGGTGCCGGCGCGCACGAGCCGCCGATCGCGCTGCCGTCGCGCAGCGCAGTGCGCGCTCTGGCCGCCGTCGCCCTCGCGCTCTGCGTCGTACCCCTGCTTTCGGGTGGCTACACCCTGGTGCTGCTTACGGACATCCTGCTATTCGCTCTTTTTGCCGTCAGCCTGCATTTCCTCATGGGCCCGGCAGGCATGCTGTCTTTCGGCCACGCTGCCTATTTCGGGCTCGGTGCGTACGGCGCCGGCCTGTTGCTGCTGAAGGGCGGGGCCTCGATGGCGGTGGCGCTGCTTGCCGCGCCATTGCTGGCGGTGCTGGCGGCGCTGGTCTTTGGTTGGTTCTGCGTACGCCTTTCCGGCGTGTATCTGGCGATGCTGACCCTCGCATTTGCGCAGATCATCTGGTCGGTCGCGTACCAATGGGATGCTTTCACGGGCGGCTCCAACGGCCTGATCGGCATCTGGCCCGCCGGCTGGCTGTCCGGGAAAACGGCTTACTACTACGTCACGCTTTGCGTCTGCCTTGCCGGCATCGCCGCAATGTGGCGCGTGCTCTACGCGCCATTCGGATACGCGTTACGCGCCGGCCGCGACTCGCCGCTGCGTGCCGAGGCCATCGGCATCGACGTGCGCGCGCAACAATGGGCGGCGTTCGTTTTCGCCGGACTGTTCGCGGGCATCGCGGGCGCGCTGTATGCGTTCTCGAAAGGCTCGATCTCGCCGGAAGCGCTTGCGGTGCCGCGCTCGGTGGACGGCCTGGTGATGGTGTTGCTGGGCGGCGTGCACACGCTCAGCGGGCCGGTGTGGGGCGCGGCGCTGTTCACCTGGCTCCAGGACTCGGTGTCGCGCGGCTTCGATTACTGGCGGGCCGTGATCGGAGCCGTGATCCTGCTGCTGGTGGTCGCGCTACCTGGCGGGCTGGGCAGCATTCTGCGTGCGAGGGCTTCGCGATGACCGTGCTGTCGGTGCGCTCGCTAGTGAAATCTTACGGCGGCGTTCACGCACTGCGCGGCGTGGCATTCGACGTCGCCGCCGGAGAGCTTGTGGCGATGATCGGACCGAACGGCGCCGGCAAGACGACCTGTTTCAACATTCTCAACGGCCAGACGGCGGCGGACGCCGGCGCAGTCAAACTGGGCGGCCAAAGCCTGCTCGGACTGAAGCCACGCCGCATCTGGCGTCTTGGGGTCGGCCGTACCTTCCAGATCACCGCCACGTTCGGTTCGATGACCGTGCGCGAGAACGTGCAAACCGCCCTGCTCTCGTTGCGGCGCCGCCTGTGGTCCCTTACCCGCCTTGCGACCCGCGCCTACGGCGACGAAGCTGACGCGCTGCTGGCGCGCGTCGGCATCAGCGATCTTGCGCAGCGCCCGTGTGGATCGCTCGCCTACGGCGACCTGAAGCGCGTCGAGCTTGCAGTCGCGCTCGCCAACCGGCCGCGGCTGCTGCTCATGGACGAGCCCACCGCCGGTATGGCGCCGCGCGAGCGCGGCGAATTGATGCGCCTGGCCGCGCGCCTGGCTCGCGACGGCGGCACGGCGGTACTGTTCACCGAACACGACATGGAGGTGGTGTTCACGCACGCCGATCGCGTGCTGGTACTCGCCGAAGGCCAAATTATCGCCCAGGGCAGTCCGACGACGGTGCGCGCCGACGCCCGCGTGCGCGAGGTCTACCTTGGAGGCAGCGATGCTTGAGGTGCGGGGCTTGACCGCTGCCTACGGCAAGGCGCAGATCCTGTTCGGCGTCGATTTTGACGCCACTGCCGGCGAGGTGGTGGCGCTGCTCGGTCGCAATGGCGCCGGCAAATCGACGACGCTGAAGCGCATCATGGGACTGTTGCCGCCGCGAACCGGCGAAATCCGCTTCGACGGCGCACGCCTGGACCATCTGCCGGCCTATCGGATCGCCCGACTCGGGATCGGCTACGTGCCGGAAGAGCGGCGCATTTTCACCGACCTCACGGTACGGGAAAACCTGGAGGTCGGCCGCCAGCCGGCGCGCGCCGGCGCCGCACACTGGACTACCGACCGGTTGTTCGATCTGTTCCCGCATCTTGGGCGCATGCAGACGCGGCTGGGCGGACGCATGTCGGGCGGCGAGCAGCAGATGCTCGCGCTCGCCCGCACGCTGATGGGCAATCCGCGCGCCATCCTGCTGGATGAGCCCGCCGAAGGCCTGGCGCCGATCGTCGTCGAACAGGTCGCGACAGTCATCCGCGAACTCAAATCGCAGGGCTTATGCGTACTGCTGTGCGAGCAGAATCTGCGCTTTGCCCGCCAGGTCGCGGACCGCGCCTGCCTGCTCGAACAGGGGCGCATCGTTGTCACGGGGACGCTCGCGGCCGTACAGAGTCAGTTCGAGCTCGCGTGAGGCAACCCGGCCGCGGCCGGCGACTCGTTAGCGTGCGCTGTGGCCACGCGATTGCGGCCGCTGTTCTTGGCCTCGTACAGCGCCGTGTCCGCGGCCGACAGCAGGCCGTCCCAGTCGTCGCCATCGACGCCGTAGGTAGCGACGCCGGCGCTCACAGTGACGTCGATGCGCCCGAGCTCCACGCTGATGCCGAGCGCCTCCAGCGCGCGGCGGATCCGCTCCGCCACCCGCACCGCCGTTTCCTTGCCGGTCTGCGGCATCAGGAGCGCGAATTCCTCCCCGCCGTAGCGGCCGACGGTATCGTGCTTGCGGATGCCGGCGCGCAGCACGTCGGCAAACGCCTTCAAAACCTGGTCGCCCGCCGGGTGGCCAAAGCGGTCGTTGAGCTGCTTGAAACGGTCGAGGTCGAAGATCGCCAGGCTGAACGCGGCGCCGCCGCGCGCGCTACGCGACACCTCGCGCTCGAACTCGGCAAGGAACGTGCCGCGGTTATAGATTCCCGTGAGCGAATCAAAGTGGGCGGACCGGACCAGTTCCGCCTGCAAAGTATCGATCTCCATCCAGATGACGCCCAGCGTCGCCACCATGATGAAGCCCGTGTAAGCGAGAAAGGTCGCCGCGTTAATCAGTTCCGGTGCCATCACGTCGGGCGTGCGCGCAACCAGCGTGCCCACAGCCCGCACCGCGGTTACCGCCAGCATCGCCCAGAACACCATTTCCGTGAACCGGCAGGAAAGCCGGCAATGTTCTGGTGCGCGGCGGCGCAGCAGCCTTGCCCCCCGGAACGCGATGACGCAAATCGCCATGGAGACGCCGATGGTGCGCGCCACGTTGTTCGGCCAGATCACCGAGAACACCAGCAGATAAACGAACATCGGCACGATGAGGCCCCAGCCGAGCAGATCACGCGGCCTGCTACCGAGGAACACGCGCAGGCTGCGAAGTGCAAGCACCAGCGCAGCGATGATCGCCGTGTTGGCAAGTGCGATCGATATCCAGTCGGGTATTGCGCCGCGCAGCGCCAGACCAAGGAGGCCGGCGGCGAGCACCAGCATTGCCTTGCCCCAGTTGCCGATGACGCGGGTCGCGCCGCGCACGGTGGCGAAAATTAGCGCTACCGCCCCCATCAGCCCCGCGGTCAGCAGGCTGGCAACAATCAACGTCCGGGGGTCAAGTTCCATGGCGGCTGCATCTGCGGGCCCAGGATGCAGCGCGCGGTTGCGTCACATCAATAGCGGTACGGCTCCGCGCATTTGACGATCTCCAACGTGCTCGGCAGGTCGAGGCAATGCCGCGCGTCTTCGTTCATGCGCAACGGTCGCTTGCCGGTTGCCGCGGCCGTCTTCATGGGCTTCGCGCCGGAATCGGCTCCGGCCGGCTTGCCTTGCTCGATCGTGATTCCGGCGGGCTTGGCGGCCTCCGACTGCGCGCGGGCCGCGCTTGCCGGCAGAACCACAAGTACTGCAACAAGAGCGACCGCTAAGGCTTTGTTTGTCATGGGCCTATCCTCGTTGGGGAACCCCGTACGCCATGCTAGAACCATCCGGGCCGGGAAGCAATCCCCTGCTACGCTTCGGAGCCATGATATCGCTGACCCGCTACGCTTGGCTGTCCGTGGCGACGGCCCTCGCCACAATGGCCTTGAAGGGGGTGGCGGCCTGGCTGACGGGCTCGCTCGGCCTGCTTTCGGACGCGCTGGAGTCCTTCGTCAATCTGGGTGCGGCGCTGGTCGCGCTGTATACCTTGGGCGTCGCCACGCGTCAGCCCGACGACAAGCACCCTTTCGGCTACAGCAAGGCCGAATATTTCTCCTCGGCGACCGAAGGTGCGCTGATCCTGCTCGCGGCGCTCGCGATCGTCGCCGCGGCGATCCCCCGGCTGATCAATCCGCAGCCGATCGTGCACTTCGACGTCGGCATATTCATCTCGCTGCTCGCGGCCGCGCTCAATCTTGGCACGGCGCTGGTCCTGTTGCGTGCCGGCAAGCGCCACGACTCCATCGCGCTCGAAGCCGACGCGCATCACCTGCTCACCGATGTCTGGACCTCCATCGGCGTCGTTGTCGGCGTCGGCGCCACGGTGTTGACCGGCTGGTTGGCGCTCGACCCGTTGATC
>JBDTMD010000048.1:0-8569 GCA_039934435.1 Burkholderiales bacterium | reverse complement strand
GTCGGCGCCCAGCTGTTCGTCGAACAGACGGCGCAGGTCGGCCAGCGACAGCGGCTCCTGCGAGGCGAGCAGCGCCGCTTCCAGGATGCGCTTGGCGTCAGTGGGATTGTGCATGGGCCAATTTTACGTAGATCGGCGCGTAGCTCTCCGACTGCGTCAGCTCGAGCAGCGATTCGCGCGCCAGTTCCAGCACCGCCAGCAGCGTAACCACCAGCACGGCTACGCCGCGCGCCGGATCGAACAGCTCGCCGAACTCGAGCACGCGCCGCTCCTGCAGCCGCCGCAGAATGCCGCTCATGTGTTCGCGTACCGACAGCTCCTCGCGCGAGACGCGGTGGTGCGCCGACAGCCGCGCCCGGTGCAGCAGCGTGCGCCAGGCCTCGGCCAGATCCTGCGCGTTCACCTGCGGCAGGCGCTCCACCACGGTGCGCTCGACCCACACCGAAACCGCGATCACGTCGCGACCGACCTGCGGCATCTGGTCGAGCTGCTGCGCCGCCTTCTTCATGCGTTCGTACTCGAGCAGCCGCCGCACGAGCTCGGCGCGCGGGTCCTCCTCGCCCAGTTCGGCGGCCGGAGGGCGCGGCAACAGCAGCCGCGATTTGATCGCCATCAGCGTCGCCGCCATCACCAGGTAATCGGCGGCGAGCTCGAGATTGGTGGCGCGCATGGCTTCGACGTACTCGAGGTACTGGCGCGTGAGCGGCGCCATCGGGATGTCGAGGATGTCGAGGTTTTCCTTGCGGATCAGGTACAGCAGCAGATCGAGTGGACCCTCGAAGGCCTCCAGGATCACCTCGAGCGCGTCGGGCGGGATGTAGAGGTCCCGCGGAATCTCGATCAGCGGCTCGCCGTAGATGCGGGCGACCGGGGTGGCAAGCGCCAGCTGCGTCAGCTCGCTCATCAGGTATACGTGAGGCCCATCGCTTCGCGCACGTCGCGCATGGTTTCCAACGCGAGCTTGCGCGCCTTGTCGCAGCCGTCGGCGATGATGCTCTTCACGAGCGTCGGGTCATCGAGGTAGGTCTGCGCGCGCTCGCGCATCGGCGCGAGTTCGGCCAGCACGGCTTCGATCACCGGCTGCTTGCATTCCAGGCAGCCGATGCCGGCGGTGGTGCAGCCTTTGCGCACCCAGTCCTGGCGCGCTGCGTCCGAATAGATCAGATGCAGCGGCCATACCGGGCATTTCTCGGGCGTGCCGGGATCGGTGCGCTTCACGCGCGCCGGGTCGGTCGGCATGGTGCGGATCTTCTTGCTCACCGTGTCCGGCGACTCGCGCAGGCCGATCGAATTGTCGTAGGACTTCGACATCTTCTGCCCATCGAGTCCCGTCAGGCGTGCCGATTCGGTCAGCAGCGCCTCGGGCTCGACGAGAATCTTGCGGCCGCCGCCCTCGAGCCAGCCGTAGAGCCGCTCGCGATCGCCGCGCGGCAGGTTCTGCTGCTCCTCGAGCAGGGCCTGCGCGCGCCGCAGTGCGTCGGCGTCTCCGTTTTCGAGGAATTTCGTACGCAGATCGTTCAACAGCCGCGCCTTTTTCGTGCCCATCTTCTTGACGGCAACCTTGGCCTTGTCCTCGAAACCCTCCTCGCGGCCGTACAGGTGATTGAAGCGCCGCGCGATCTCGCGCGTCATCTCGACGTGCGGCACCTGATCCTCGCCCACCGGCACGAAGCGCGCGCGGTAGATCAGGATGTCGGCCGCTTGCAGCAACGGATAACCCAGAAAGCCATAGGTCGCCAGGTCGCGGTCGCGGAGCTTGTCCATCTGGTCCTTGTAGGTCGGCACGCGCTCCAGCCAGCCGAGCGGCGTGATCATCGACAGCAGCAGATGCAGTTCGGCGTGCTCCTGGATATGCGATTGCACGAACAGCGTCGCCTGGTTGGGGTCCACCCCGGCGGCCAGCCAGTCGACCACCATCTCCCACGCGTTCTGCTCCACGCGACCGGGATGCTCGTAGTCGGTGGTGAGCGCGTGCCAGTCGGCGACGAAGAACAGGCACGGGTATTCGGTCTGCAGCTTGACCCAGTTCTTGAGCACGCCGTGGAAGTGCCCGAGGTGCAGCGCACCGGTGGGGCGCATGCCGGAGAGGACGCGGGTTTCGAACATGCTCAGAGCTGGAACATCGTGCCGATGACCAGGTAGGACGCTTTGACCATCGGCGCGAGCAGGAAGCTGAGGTACCCGGAGAACAGCAGCAACAGCAGAATCGGAAAGCCCCACGGCTCGAGCCGGGCGTACTGGCCGGCGAAGCGATGCGGCAGCAGGCTCGCCAGAATGCGGCCGCCGTCGAGCGGCAGGATCGGCAGGAGATTGAGGAGCATCAGGACGACGTTGACCTGGATGCCGGCGAGCCCCATCTCGCGCATCGGCACGGTGAAAGAGTTCGTCGGTAGTGCATCCGCGGTCTTGAGCAGCAGCGCCCACGCGAGCGCCATGAGAAGGTTGGCGGCGGGTCCCGCGGCGGCCACCCACAGCATGTTCCGCTTCGGACGCCGCAGCGCCGAGAAGTTCACCGGCACGGGCTTGGCCCACCCGAACAGATAGCCGGCGCCGCCGGCCAGCGTGCTCGTGACCAGTATCGCAATGGGCACGAGAATGGTGCCGACGAGATCAATGTGGCGCAGGGGATTCAGGCTGATGCGGCCCTGCGCGTACGCCGTCATGTCGCCGAAATGGCGCGCCACGTAGCCGTGGGCCGCCTCGTGCAGTGTGATCGCGAACAGCACCGGGAGCGAGTAGATCGCGAGCGTCTGTACTAGGTGGGTGACGTCCATCGGGCAGTCGCGAATCTTATCAGACGCTCAGACCCAGCACCTTGAGCGAACCCTTGCCCGCGCGCAGCACCGTCGGCGTTTCGCCGGTCAGATCGATCACCGTGCTCGGCTCGGTACCGCAGGGGCCGCTGTCGATCACGAGGTCGAGCTGGTGCTCGAGCGCGGCGCGAATCTGCTGCGCGTCGGACAGCGGTACGCCGCCGCCGGGCAGGAGCAGTGTCGCCGAGAGCATCGGCTCGCCCATTTCGGCGAGCAGCGCGCGCGCGGCGGCGTGTGCCGGCACGCGCACGCCGATGCTCTTGCGGCGCGCGTGCATCAGCCGCCGCGGCACCTCGCGCGTTGCGCGCAGGATGAACGTGTAGCTGCCCGGCGTACCCGCCTTCAACACGCGGTACTGGGCGTTATCGAAGATGGCGTAAGCCGCGATCTCCGAGAGGTCGCGGCACATCAGCGTCAGGTGGTGCTTGTCGTCCATGCCGCGCGCGCTCCGCAGGCGCGCCTGCGCGCCCGCATCGCCGAGGTGGCAGCCCAGCGCGTAGCAGGAATCCGTCGGGTAGGCGATGAGTCCGCCGCGCCGCACGATCTCGGCGGCCTGGCGCACGAGACGCGCCTGCGGGTGCGTCGGGTGGATGGCGAAGAACTGCGCCACGCAGGTTCAGGCGCCCTGCGCCGTGCTCACAGCCCCCACTCGCGCCATACCGGCCGCAGTGCCGGATCGAGCGGCGGCAGCGAGCCGAATTCCGCGCCCTCCTCCGGGCCGTGGAAATCGGAGCCGCGCGATGCGGCGAATGCGTACTGCGCGGCGACCGCGGCGAAGTGCCGGTATTGCTCCGGCGAATGGCTGCCGGTCACGACCTCGATCGCTTCGCCACCGGCGGCGCCGAATTCGAGCAGCAACGCGTCCATGGCACCCGCGGACAAGCCGTAGCGGCCCGGATGTGCCAGCACCGCCTGCCCGCCCGCCGCCCGGATCCATTGCACGGCGTCGGCGAGCGCCGCCCACTGGTGCGGCACATATCCCGGCTTGCCCGGAACGAGGAATCTGCGGAAAGCGTCGCCCGTGTCGGCCACCGCGCCGATATCGGCCAGATAGCGCGCGAAGTGCGTGCGGCTGATCATCGCCGGGTTGTCGGCGCGTTCCATCGCGCCCTCGAAAGCGCCCTCGATGCCGGCCTTTTCCAGATCGCGCGCCATGGCGCGCGCGCGCTCGACGCGGCCGCCGCGCACCACTGCCAATCCTGCAGCGAGCGCTGCGTTCCCGGGATCGATGCGCAGGCCGACGATGTGCACGGTGCTGCCGCGCCAGGTCACCGAAATTTCGACACCGTCGACGAATCGCATGCCCTCGGCCTGCGCCGCGGCGCGTGCCTCGGCCAGGCCTTCGAGCTGATCATGGTCGGTCAGGGCCCACACATTGACGCCGGCACGCGCCGCGCGGCGCGCCACTGCGGCGGGCGCCAGCGCGCCGTCGGATATGTTCGAGTGACAGTGCAGGTCGATATTCATGGTGTGGAAACGAATTCCTCGATCAAGCGCGCGACCTCCTCCGGCTGGTCGTGATGCAGCATGTGGCCCGCGTTCGACACTGTAACGTAACGCAGGTTGCGGAACGCCGCGCGGCGCTCGGCATACTGCGCGGCGTCCAGTCCGACTCGCGACAGGACTTTCGATTCCGCGGCGTCGATCCACAGCACTGGTGCCGTGGCCTCGCGCCAGCAGGCGCGCGCCTCTGCGTAGCGATACAGGACCGGATAGACGATTTTGTGCGCGGGATCGCCGCGCAATTGCACCTGGCCGTCCGGCAGCTCGCGGCCCCAGTGTCGCGCGAGGAAGTCGGCGCGCTCGGCGGTCAGATGCGGGTTGTTTTTGCGCATGCGCCCGGCGAGCGCCGCGAAATCCGCGTACGGCCGAAAGCCCTTGCGATCCGCCAGTTCATCGAGCCAGCGCGCATATCGGCCCGGCGCCTGCGCGGGTTGCGTCGCCGACATGCCGAACCCCTCCAGGTTGACCAGGCGACCGATGCGCGCCGGCCGCACGCCGGCATACAGGCACGCGACATTGCCGCCGAGGCTGTGGCCGACGAGATTGACCTGCGACCGCGGTGAGATCTGCTCGAGCAGCGCGTCGAGATCGGCCAGGTAGTCCGGGAACCAGTAGCAATCGGCCTTTCCCCAGTCGCTGAGGCCGTAGCCGCGCCAGTCCGGTGCGAACACGTCCCAGTCCGGGGACAGCGCGTCGACCAGAAACTGGAACGATGCCGAGACGTCCATCCAGCCATGCAGCAGCACCATGCGGCGCGCGCCGCCACCCGGCCAGTGACGCACGTGATAGCGCAGTCCGCGGATCTCGTAATACAGGGCCTCGCTCGTTCTCATGCGCCGGCGAATGCGAAGTCGACGTCCGGCCTGCGTCCCGACACGAGATCGGCGAGCGCGCGGCCCGATCCGGCCGCCAGCGTCCAGCCGAGCGTGCCGTGGCCGGTGTTCAGGAACAGATTTGCCAGGCGCGTGCGGCCGATGATCGGCACGTTGTTGGGCGTCGCCGGGCGCAGGCCAGCCCAGTATTCGGCTTCGCCGGCGCTTGCCAGCACCGGGAACAGCGTATGCAGCCGCTTGAGGATGGCATCGCAGCGCACTTTGTTGACCCCCGTGTCGTAGCCGGACAATTCGGCGGTGCCCGCGCAGCGCAGCCGCATGCCGAGCCTCGAAATCACGAGCTTGTGCGCTTCATCGGTAAGGCTGACGGTCGGCACGCGTGCCGCGAAATCCGACGCCAGCGGTATCGTCACCGAGTAGCCTTTGAGCGGGTACACGGGAATCGAAATCCCCAGCGGCGCGATCAGGCGCGCGCTGTAGCTGCCGAGCGAGACGACGAAGGCGTCGGCATCCAGTCGACGCCCGCCCGCGCGCACCGCAATCACGCGCCCGGCTGCGCGCTCGAGCGACTCGACATTCGTCTGCCGCAGGAACTGCACCCCATGCTGCTCGGCGAGCCGGGCCAGGCGCACGGTGAACACTTGGGCATCGCCGGATTCGTCGTGCGGCGTGTAGACGCCACCCACGACCCGGGTCTGCGAATCGCGCAGCGCAGGCTCGATGTCGTGGCACTGCGCCGCGGTCTTGATTTCGCGCTCGATGCCCAGCCCGCGCATGCGCTGCGCATGCTCCGCCAGTGCTTCGAAGTCGCTTTGCCCGGTGCAGAAATGCAGAATGCCTTGCGCGATGCGGTCGTATTCGATGCCGGTTTCATTGCGCAGGCCGGCAAGACATTCCCGGCTGTAGCGCGCCAGGCCCGCCAGCTGCAACGTGTTGCGCTCGAAGCGCCCGGGCAGGCATTCGCGCGCGAAACGCAAGCCCCAGAGCCACTGCTTCAGGTCGGCGCGCGGCCGGAACAGCAGCGGCGCGTCGTCGCGTCCCAGCCAGCGCAGGACCTTGGGCAGCACCGACGGCTTGGCCCACGGTTCCGCATGGCCGGCGGATATCTGTCCGCCGTTGGCGAATGAGGTTTCACGCCCCGCCTCCGGCTGCCGGTCGACCAGCGTGACATCGTGGCCGGCGCGCGCCAGGTACCACGCGCTGGTCACGCCGACCACGCCCGCGCCGAGAACCACGACTCTCAAGATGCGGCTCCAGCCGTTATCATAGCGACCCTCAATGCCCATATTCTCCATCGGCGACAAGCAGGTCGTGCTGCGCGGCGCGCACCATTACATCGCGCACGACGCCACGCTGGTCGGTGCCATCACCCTGGAGGCCGACGTCAACGTCTGGTTCCAGGTCGTGATTCGCGCCGAGAATGACGTGGTGCGCATCGGCGAAGCGACCAACGTTCAGGACGGTTCGGTGCTGCACGTCGACCCGGGCTTTCCGATGACGCTGGGCAACCAGGTCACCATTGGCCACAATGTGATGCTGCATGGCTGCACCGTCGGCGACGGCAGCCTGATCGGCATCAACAGCGTAGTGCTTAACGGCGCGAAAATCGGCCGCGGCACCCTGATCGGTGCCAACAGCCTGATCCCCGAGGGCAAGGTAATCCCTGACGGCGTGCTGGTGGTCGGCTCGCCGGGCAGGATCGTGCGTGAACTGAAACCCGAAGAGCGCGCCGGCCTGCTGAAGATTTCCACCGGTTACGTCGAGCGCTCGAAGCGCTACAAGCTCGAGTTCCGCGAGCAGCCCCTGCCGCCCTCCGCTCGATAGCGCGCTTATTTGGGCGCCATGCGAATGGCGCCGTCCAGGCGGATGGTTTCGCCGTTCAGCATCTCGTTCTCGATGATGGCGCGCGCCAGCTGCGCGTACTCCACCGGCCGGCCCAGGCGCGACGGGAACGGCACCATCTTGCCGAGGGCGTCCTGCACGTCCTTGGGCATGCCGAGCAGCATCGGTGTTTCGAAGATGCCCGGCGCGATGGTGCACACGCGGATGCCGTTGCGCGACAGATCCCGCGCGATCGGCAGCGTCATGCCGACGATGCCGCCCTTGGATGCCGAATAGGCGGCCTGGCCGATCTGGCCGTCGTAGGCCGCGACCGACGCGGTGTTGATGATCACGCCGCGCTCGCCGGCGGCATTCGGACCCGCCTTGGCCATCGCATCCGCGGCGAGACGGATCATGTTGAAGCTGCCGATCAGGTTGATCGTGACAACGCGCGTGAAATGCGCGAGCTTGTGCGGACCGTCCTTGCCGATCGTGCGCTCGGCGGTGCCGATGCCGGCGCAGTTGACCAGAACGTGCACGCCGCCGAATTCCTTCACTGCCAGCGCCACTGCCGCGATGCCGTCGGCCTCGGACGTCACGTCGCATTTCGCGAAGCGTCCGCCCAGCGCCTTGGCGAGCTTTTCGCCCGGCTCCACCTGCAGATCGGCGATCACGACCTTGGCGCCGTTCTCGGCCGCCATGCGCGCCGTCGCCTCGCCGAGGCCGGAGGCGCCGCCGGTAATCAGAAAGACGCTGTTCTTGATATGCATATGCACCTCGATACGGATGAAGCGACGATTATAATTCACGCACTTGCCGATGCTGCGCCTGCGATTCGATCTCACATTCGAGGATCTCTATAGCCGCGACGGGCTGTTGCGCCTCGACGCCGCGTTCCTGGGTTTTCTCGGCGAAGCGGATGCCGCATTGCGCGCGCGCCTCGAGGCCGCGCGCGCCGCGCCGCCGCCCGCGAAGGAAGAGTCCGATCTCCTGATCGCGCTCGCGCCGCATGCCGAGGATTTCATCGTGCGCCTGTTCGGCATTGAGGCCGAAGCGCAGGCGCTGGCCGCGAAGCACCACGAGCTCGCCCCGCTCTACAGCGTGAAGCGCCTGTTCGTGCAGCGGCGCGCGCTGCACAAGGTAAAGCCCGAGGACGCAACGCCGCAGGGCTATGCGTTCAGCACCGAGCTCGACTTTGCGCGGCAGGTCACCGAGTGGCAACAGGACGAGGCGACGAATGCGTCGCGGTTGGAAGGCGCTGCGCGCTACGCGGCGTGGGCGGCGACGACTGCCGAGGGCAAGGCGAAGCACAAGGCGGGCGTTCTGTTCAAGGCGCCCCACAAGCTCGACTTCATGCGCCTGATACCCGTGCAGGCCGAAACCCGCCATCGCGAAGGTTTCCAGCTCACCGACCCGGGTACTGATCTCGTCGGCGCGCTGGACCAGGCCAACTACTGCATCTGGTGCCACGAACAGGGCAAGGACTCGTGCTCGACGGGCCTGAAGGAAAAGACGCCGGCTACCGGCTTCAGGAAGTCCGTGTTCGGCGTCGAACTCTCCGGCTGCCCGCTGGAACAGAAGATTTCGGAGTTCCACATG
>JBDTMD010000047.1:0-8665 GCA_039934435.1 Burkholderiales bacterium | reverse complement strand
CCGAAGAACGCCTCGCCCATCAGGCACAGGTAGATCAGCACGCCGAAGATCCATAGCAGCTCGCGCGGCGCGCGGTACGAGCCGTAGAGCATGGCGCGAAACATGTGCAGGTAGACGACGACGAAGAACGCCGAGGCGCCGGTCGAGTGGATGTAGCGGATGATCCAGCCGCCCGTGACGTCCCGCATGATGTACTCGACCGAGCCGAACGCGAGCGCCGCGTCGGGCTTGTAGAACATGGTCAGGAAGATGCCCGACAGGATCTGCAGCGCGAGGACGAACATCGCGAGCGAGCCGAAGAAGTACCAGAAATTGAAGTTCTTCGGCGCGTAGTACTCGGACAGGTGCTTGCGGTACTCCTCGGCGACCGAGGGCATGCGCGCATCGAACCAGTCCCACAACGCCATCAGTCGGCTGGCCATTTGCTCAGACCTCCTTCTTGTCTTTGCCGATCAGGAGGGTGCTGTCCGACAGGTACTGGTACGGCGGCACGACGAGATTCGTCGGCGCCGGAACGCCTTTGTAGACGCGGCCCGCGAGGTCGAACTTGGAACCATGGCAGGGACAGTAGAAGCCTCCCTGCCACTCCGGGCCCATGTCGGCTCCGGGCTGCAGCTTGGGCGTCGGCGAGCAGCCCAGGTGGGTACAGATCCCCACCAGCACCATCAAGTCGGGCTTGATCGAGCGGTACTCGTTCTTCGCGTACCCGGGCTGCTGCGGCACCTCGGAGTTCGGGTCCACGACGACGGCATCGTCCTTCTTGATGTCCTTCAGCATGTTCGGCGTGCGCCGCATGACCCACACTGGCTGGCCGCGCCACTCGTAGATGCCGAGCTCGCCCGGGACGAGCCTGGAGATGTCGACCTCGACCGGCGCGCCGGCCGCCTTGGCGCGCTCCGAGGGCAGCATGCTGGCCACGAAAGGGACCGCGGCGCCGACCGAAGCAGCGCCGCCAACCACCGTGGTCGCGAGCACGAGATTGCGCCGCGTCTGGTCGACTTTCTGGTTGTCGCTCATGGGGTTGATTCGGGGCTGGAAGAGGTGCGAGAGTGAAAACGAGGCGCCATTCTATAGAGCGAGCCTGGAGATGTCTACGATTTGCCGTCTAAGCGGTTCAATTTGCAGGACTTTGTGCTAGATTAGCGACCCCCTATGCTGCACCGCCTCTGGTTGATCTTTGCGCAGACGGCGACCGTCTGCCTGGCGGTGCTGTTCGTCGTCACGACGCTCAAGCCCGAATGGCTGCCCGGGCGCATGCTGGCGCCGCCGGCCGTGGCCGTGGCGCCGATGGCGACGGTACCGGTCGCGCTGGCGCCTCCGCCCGCCACGCGCGTCGAGTCGCTCCACGACGCCGTGGTGCGCGCCACGCCCTCGGTGGTCAACATCTTCACCTCCAAGGAAGTGCGCGCCCAGCGCAACCCGATGCTGAATGACCCATTGTTCCGGCGCTTTTTCGGCGACCAGTTGGGCGACGACGTGCAGCGCGCCGCGAGTCTGGGCTCGGGCGTGATCGTCAGCCCGGCGGGCTACATTCTCACCAATCACCATGTGGTCGAGGCCGCCGACGAGATCGAAGTGGCGCTCGCCGACGACAAGAAGCTGCTCGCCAAGGTGGTGGGCAACGACCCGGAGACCGACCTCGCCGTGCTGCGCGTGAATGCCGAGAAGCTGCCCGCCATCAGCTTCGGCCAGTCCGACAAGCTGCGCGTCGGCGACGTGGTGCTCGCGATCGGCAATCCGTTCGGCGTCGGCCAGACCGTGACTTCGGGCATCGTCTCCGCGCTCGGCCGCAGCGGCCTGCACATCAATACGTTCGAGAACTTCATCCAGACCGACGCCGCCATCAACCCGGGCAACTCGGGGGGCGCGCTGGTCGATTCGCGCGGCAACCTCGTCGGCATCAATACCGCCATCTATTCGCGTTCCGGCGGCTCGATGGGCATCGGCTTCGCCATCCCGGTATCGACGGCGAAGATGGTGCTCGACCAGATCATCCGCAGCGGCACGGTGACGCGCGGCTGGATCGGCGTGGAAGTGCAGGAGATCACGCCGGCGGTGGCCGAATCGTTCAAGCTCGGCGATACGACCGGCACTATCATCGCCGGCGTGCTGCGCGGCGGGCCCGCCGACCGAGCCGGCGTCAAGCCCGGCGACCTGCTCACCGCCATCAATGATGCGCCGGTGTCCGACCCGCAGGGCATGCTCAACCTGGTCGCCGCGCTGCAGCCCGGCTCGAGCGCAAAGATGCGGGTGCAGCGCCAGGCGCAGGCACTGGAGCTTACGGTCACCGTCGGCCGGCGGCCGAAGCCGCAGCCCAAGGAGTAACAAAACGATTTCGCAGTTTAATGAATTGATGACACTAGGAGAGCTCATGAAGCGCATCACCCAATGGCTGGCCGCCGCGACGCTCGCGGCCGCGACCAGCCTGGCCTTCGCCCAGGCGAATGACCTCAAGATCGCACACATCTACGGCAAGACCGGCCCGCTCGAGGCCTACGCCAAGCAGAGCCACACCGGTTTGATGATGGGTCTGGAATACCTGACCGGCGGCAAGATGGAGCTGCTCGGCCGCAAGATCGTCGTCATCGAGAAGGATACGCAGCTCAAGCCCGACATCGGCAAGTCGGCGCTGGCCGCCGCCTTCGGCGACGACAAGGTCGACATCGCGGTCGGCCCGGTCAGCTCGGGCGTGGCGCTGGCCATGCTGCCGGTGGCCGAGGAATACAAGAAGATCCTGATCGTCGAGCCGGCGGTCGCCGACGCGATCACCGGCGAGAAGTGGAACCGCTACATCTTCCGCACCTCGCGCAATTCCACCCAGGACGCCTTCGCCGGCGCCGCTTCGCTGCCGGCCGGCGCCTCGATCGCCATGCTGGCGCAGGACTACGCATTCGGCCGCGACGGCGTCAAGGCGTTCAAGGACGCGCTCGCCAGCGTCGGCTCGACGGCGAAGATCGTGCACGAGGAGTACGCGCCGCAGCAGACCACCGACTTCACCGCGCCGGCGCAGCGCATCTTCGACGCGCTCAAGGACAAGCCGGGCCGCAAGATCCTGGCCATCATCTGGGCCGGTCCGCACCCGATGGCGAAAATCATGGACCTCAAGCCCGAGCGCTTCGGCATCGAGCTCGCGCCCGGCGGCAACATCCTGCCGGTGATGAAGGGCTGGAAAGACTTCGCCGGCATCGAAGGCGCGATCTACTATTACTACGGCTTCCCGAAAAACAAGATGAACGACTGGCTGGTCGCCGAGCACCAGAAGCGCTTCGGCTCGCCGCCGGACTTCTTCACCGCGGGCGGCTTCGCCGCGGCGAGCGCAATCGTCGCCGGCGTCACCAAGGCCGGAGGCACCGACACCGAGAAGCTGATCGCGGCGATGCAAGGCATGTCTTTCGAAACGCCCAAGGGCACCATGACCTTTCGCAAGGAAGACCACCAGGCGCTGCAGTCGATGTACCACTGGCGCATGAAGAAGGACCAGAAGGGCGAGTGGGACCTCCTTGAGCTGGTAAACGAGATCCCGGCGTCCAAGCTTCCCATCCCGATCCGCAATAAGTAGAGGTTCGGGGTGGAACACCCCGTTCTTGAGACGCACGGCCTGACGATCCGCTTCGGCGGGCACGTCGCGGTGAATGCCGTGTCCTGCGCCTTCGCGCCGGGCACGCTCACCGCGATCGTCGGGCCGAACGGCGCCGGCAAGACCACGTACTTCAACCTGATCTCGGGGCAACTGAAGGCGACGAGCGGGCGCGTCTCGCTCTACGGCGAAGACATATCCGGCCTGTCGGCGCCACAGCGCACGCACCGCGGCATCGGGCGCGCGTTCCAGCTCACCAACCTCTTTCCGCGCCTCACGGTGCTCGAGAACGTGCGCCTCGCGGTGCAGTCGCGCGCCGGCCTTGGCCGCGACCTGTGGTCGATGTGGGGCCGGCACGTGGAGCTCGTCGAGAAGGCCGAGCACACCCTGCACCGGGTGGGCCTCGCCGAGCGTCGCGACGCCATCGTCTCGGCGCTGCCGCACGGCGACCAGAGAAAGCTCGAGGTGGCGATCCTGCTCGCGCTTGAGCCCGAAGTGTTCATGTTCGACGAGCCCACTGCCGGCATGAGCGTGGACGAAGTGCCGGTGATCCTGGAGCTCATCGAGCACATCAAGGCGCAGGGCGACAAGACCGTGCTGCTCGTCGAGCACAAGATGGACGTCGTGAGGTCCCTGGCCGACCGCATCATCGTGCTGCACCAGGGCGAGCTCGTCGCCGAGGGCGACCCGGCCACCGTGATCGCCTCGCCGATCGTGCAGGAGGCATACCTGGGGGTCGCCGCCAATGCCTGAGGCGATGCTCTCGCTTGTCGGAGTAAACACTTACATAGCGCAGTACCACATCCTGCATGGGGTGGATTTCGAGGTGCCGCGCGGCAGCCTGACGATGTTGCTCGGCCGGAACGGGGCCGGCAAGACCACGTGCCTGCGCACCGTCATGGGTCTGTGGCGCGCCTCGGCGGGCACAATCCACATCGACGGCCACGATGTGACGAGCGCGCCGACCCCGGAGGTGGCGCAGCTCGGCGTCGCCTACGTGCCCGAGAACATGGGCATCTTCGCCGGCCTCACGGTGAAGGAGAACATGGTCCTTGCCGCGCGCGGCGGCGAGCCCGAGGCGAAACGCCTGGAGTGGATCTTCGGCCTGTTTCCGGCGCTGCAGAAATTCTGGAACACGCTCGCCGGCAACCTTTCGGGCGGGCAGAAGCAGATGCTGGCGATCGCGCGCGCCATCGTCGAGCCGAGAAAGCTCCTGCTCGTCGACGAGCCCACCAAGGGGCTCGCGCCGGCAATCATCGCCAACATGGTCGAGGCTTTCAGGGAACTGAAGCGCACCGACACGACGATGCTGGTGGTGGAGCAGAATTTCAATTTCGCGCGCTCGCTCGGCGACTCGGTGGCGGTAATGGACTCTGGCCGCATCGTGCACGCCGGGCGCATGGATGCGCTCGCCGCGGACGCCGCGCTTCAGACCCGGCTCCTCGGCCTGTCGCTGGACTCGCACCAGTGAAGACCGACTGGGTGCCGCTCGCGCTGGTGCTGGTGGTCGCGCTCCTCGCGCTGCCGCTGGTGGGCAGCCTGCCCACCTGGGTAACGCTCACCGTCGCCGGCCTCGCCATGGGCATGATGATCTTCATGATGGCTTCGGGCCTGACGCTGGTCTTCGGCCTGATGGACGTGCTCAATTTCGCGCACGGCGTCTTTATCTCGGTCGGCGCCTACGCTGCGGCGACGGTGCTGACGCGCATGAGCGCGCAGATGGAAACGCAAAGCCTCGCCTCCGACCTTTCGGCCATGGTGCCCGCGGTCGTCGCGGCAATCGCGCTGGCCGGCCTGCTCGGCTGGTTCTTCGAGCGCGTGCTGATCCGCCCGGTGTACGGCGATCACCTGAAGCAGATCCTGATCACCATGGGCGGACTGATCGTGTTCGAGCAGCTGATCCACGTGGTGTGGGGCCCGGACATCATCCCGCTGCCGCGCCCCGGAACGATCACCGGCTCGTTCATCATCGGCGAGGCGGCAATCGAGCGCTACCGCGTGCTGGCGGTGATCGTCGGCCTCGCCGTGTTCGCCGCGATGTGGCTGCTGCTCAATCGCACCCGCATCGGCCTGCTGGTGCGCGCCGGGGTCGAGAACCCGGAGATGGTCGAGTCGCTCGGCTACCGCATCCGGCGCCTGTTCGTCGGCGTGTTCGTCGCCGGCTCGGGCCTCGCCGGCCTCGGCGGCGCCATGTGGGGCATGTACCAGGAGCAGGTCAGCGCGCAGATCGGGCCGCAGATGCTGGTCGTGATCTTCATCGTCGTGATCATCGGCGGCCTCGGCTCGGTGGGCGGCTGCTTCATCGGCGCGCTGCTGGTCGGGCTGCTCGCCAATTACACCGGCTACCTCGCGCCGAAACTGGCGCTCGGCTCGAACATCCTGCTCATGGTGCTGGTGCTGCTGTGGCGACCGCGCGGCCTGTTCCCGGTCGGCAGGGCCTAGCGCCATGCTGCACAGCCTGCTTTCGGGCGACACGCCGCGCAGCCGCGCACTCACCGTGGTGCTGGTGGCGATCCTGATCGGCCTTGCGTTCGCGCCGTTCATCTTTCCGGGCACGCGCTCGCTCAACGTCGCGGCCAAGGTCGCGGTGTTCGTGCTGCTGGTGGCGAGCTACGACCTGCTGCTCGGCTACACCGGCATCGTCTCCTTCGCCCACACCATGTTCTTCGGCATCGGCGGCTACGGCGTGGGCATCGCCATGGCAAAGATGGGTTCGACCTGGGGCGCGCTTGCCGTGGGCGCGCTCGCCGCACTTGCGCTGTCGCTTGCCATCGCGCTCGCCATCGGCCTGCTCAGCCTGCGCGTGCGCGCCATCTTCTTCGCCATGATCACGCTCGCGGTGGCTGCCTTCTTCCAGATCCTCGCCTCGCAGCTGTCGCCGATCACCGGCGGCGAGGACGGCCTCACCTTCCGCCTGCCCGAGCTGCTGCGCCCGCGCCTGGTTTCCTACTACGTCGTCTTCGGTGTCAGCCTGGCGCTGTTCCTGGCGCTGCTGCGCGTCGTCAATTCGCCCTTCGGCCGCGTGCTGCTCTCGATCCGGGAGAACGAGTTCCGCTCGGAAGCCATCGGCTACCGCAGCGTCACCTACCGTACTGCGGCCAACTGCCTGGCCGCGCTCGGCGCCACCGTGGCCGGCATCCTGTACGCGATCTGGCTGCGCTACACCGGGCCCGACACCACGCTGTCGTTCAACATCATGATCGACATCCTGCTGATGGTGGTGATCGGCGGCATGGGCACGCTCTACGGCGCGGTGATCGGCGCGACCATTTTCGTGCTGGCGCAGAACTACCTGCGCGATCTGATGAAGATCGCGAGCGGCGCGACCGAGGGCGTGCCGCTCCTGCCGGCGCTGCTGCACCCGGACCGCTGGCTGCTGTGGCTCGGCGTGCTGTTCATACTTTGCGTGTACTACTTTCCGACCGGCATCGTCGGCAGGCTGCGCGGGGCGGGCAAGTAAAGGGCGGGCTGCAGCCTACCCGGATTTTTCCTATTCTTCCGCCGCAGCGCCCGCCTCGCGCGCCTCGGCCGCGCGCTTGCCGACGAAGCGCGCGAGGAACAGCCCCGCCTCGTACAGCACGCACATCGGCACCGCCAGCATGAATTGCGACAGCACGTCGGGCGGCGTGATGATCGCCGACACAATGAAGGCGCCGACAATGACATAGGGGCGCGCAGCCTTCAGCTTGTCCACGCTCACCACGCCAAAGCGCACCAGCAGCATGACGACGATCGGAATCTCGAAGGTGATGCCGAAGGCGAGGAACATGGTGATGACGAAGCTGAAATAGGCCTCAATGTCGGGCGCCGGCGTGATCGACTTCGGCGCGAAGTTGTTGATGAAGGCGAACACCCTGCCGAAGACGAAGTAGTAGCAAAAGGCCACGCCGGCCAGGAACAGCACCGTGCTGGCGACCACCACCGGCAGCACGAGACGCTTCTCGTGCTCGTACAGCCCCGGCGCGACGAACGACCACACCTGGTAGAGCACATAGGGCAGCGCCACCATGAATGCCACCAGCGCCGTCACCTTCACCGGCACCATGAACGGCGTGATCACGCCAGTGGCGATCATCCTCGCGCCCTGCGGCAGCGCATGCATCAGCGGCGCGGCGAGAAAATCGTAGATCGGCCCGGATCCCGGCCACACGAACAGCGCCACGAACACGACGGCGAACGCCGCCAGCGCGTGCATCACGCGCTGGCGCAGCTCGATCAGGTGGGAAATGAAGGTTTCCTGCGTGCCGCTCACGCTTTCTGCTTTTCTTCGATCGACCCCGCCGCTTGCGGCGGGGTCGAAACCACGGCGTCTGATTTGCCCGCTGCGTCTGCTTTCATTTCAGCATCCGCCTTCCCCTCGGCCGCCGCATTGAGCTCCGACTCGGTCTTGTTCAGCTCCTCCTTGAAGCTCGACTCCATGCCGCTGGCCGCTTCCTGCATGGAATCGCGCATCTTGCGCAGCTCATCGAGCTCGACTTCGCGGTTGATGTCCGCCTTGACGTCGGCCACATAGCGCTGCAGGCGTCCGGCGAGATCGCCGAGCGTGCGGGCGACGCGCGGCAGGCGTTCCGGGCCGATGACGATCAGCGCCACCAGCGCGATCACCATCAACTCGGAAAAACCCAGGTCGAACATGGGGGCCTTGAGAAACGAAGGGCGCCCTAGGGCGCCCGCATCATCCTGCTGCGAAGACCGCTCAGGCCTTCGACTCGGTCTTGCTCTTCACTTCGCCCTCGACGGTCTTGCCGGTGACCTGGGGTGCCGCGCCGTCGTCTTCGGCTTTTTCGCCGCCTTCGCGCATGCCGGTCTTGAAGCCACGCACCGCACCGCCGAGATCCGTGCCGATGTTGCGCAATTTCTTGGTGCCGAACACCAGCATCACGATGACCAGGACGATCAGCCAGTGCCAGATGCTGAACGAGCCCATAAATCCTCCTATTTCTTTCTCAGGATCATCGGGCCAAGGGACTCCGGCCCGCCGATCACATGCATGTGCACATGATACACCTCCTGATGCCCCACTCGACCGGTGTTGACGATGGTGCGAAAGCCGTCGACGGCGCCTTCCTTTCGCGCCAGCTCGCCGGC
>JBDTMD010000046.1:0-8669 GCA_039934435.1 Burkholderiales bacterium | reverse complement strand
GTGGTAGACGAAGTTGTACCACTGGTTCCTGACGACCGGGCCAATGGGGTAGTTCAATTGCGTCGGGCTGGTCTGGCTGCCATGGTTGATCTGGAAATTGAGACCGGTAGGACGGTCGAGTGAGATCGCGGTGGCGGGCATCGCGGTTATCTGGAAATTGGCCTGGCCGCCGCCATTCGTGGTGTTGTGGAAATCAGCGACAGCGCCGAAGTTCCACGACGAAGCCGAGCTCTCGGGGGGGTCAACGTAGTCATTGGGGAACAGGACCGAGTGCGCCCACCACTGCTCTTTGCCCTCGTAGCCGTCGGTCGTTGCCTGGCTGGTGCTGAGATCGTTGCGCTCGCTGGTGCCGCTGCCGTAGATATTGTCGTCCCCGGGTTCCGTATGCAGGCGAACGGCGCTCACCCCCGAGACCGTGACGAGCGTTGCGCGGGGCAGTGCTTTCGCCTGCTCGCCGAAACCGCAGTTCTGCCAGCCGTTCGCAAACGAACAGTAGAACGCGGTCGTGGTCGGATCGACCGGAGCCGAAGCCTGTGCTCCACTGGTAGCGGGGAGCGCCGTAGCGTCCGCGGCTGCCGTGCTGTCTCCCCCGACCCCGCCACCGCATGCGGCGGCCAAGGCGACTGCGCTAAGCAAGACCGCCCGGGCAAGCAAGCCGATTGCGCGGCGCGGACCCGCGGCGGAAATACGGGATGCAAGGCACTGCGAGGTCGCCGGCAATACGAATTTCTGGGACATTTTCGAACCTCCAAGTGGGTGAGCCAGAACTGGCTCCACACCCCCAGTACAAACCGCCATGCCTACAGAAAGAGCCTGTAAACATGAAGTTACCTTGCAGTTTGTAGCTGAAGCACTACAATGATGTAGTTGAAGGCACGAACGCTAACACAATATTAATTGACAACATAGGTAGTTGTTCAAATAATATTGTCGTAATTCAACGACATGGCGCTGAAGAAGCGCCGCGGCAGGCCAGTTTTCCTAATTGCGAAAGGCGGTTACAGCGCGTGGCGAAGCAGGCACCCGGCAGTGCCGACACCGGATCGGGCAAGGAAAATGTCACGGGCGCGGCGCAGGATTCGCGCCACACATGGGCCGTGCACATCGAGTCCGTCCGCGAAGAGGAGAGAACGCGCATCGCGCGCGAGATCCACGACGAGCTCGGTCAGGCCTTGACCGGCCTGCGGATGGATCTGTCGTGGCTGGAGAAGCGCCTGCCCGGAGAACTCACGGCGCCGGCGGGAAAGATCCAATCGATGTACCAGCTCATCGACCACACGATTCAATCCGTGCGCAGGATCTCTTCGGGGCTCAGGCCCGAGGTGCTGGACGATACCGGCCTGCCCGGCGCCATCGGGCGGCAGGCAAGGCAGTTTCAGGCGCGCACGGGTATCCGCTGCAAGGTCGAGCTGCCCGAAGAGCTCTTGGTCATGGAGCAGGCACGTGCGACCGGCGTATTCCGCATCTTCCAGGAAGCCATGACCAACGTTGCGCGCCATGCCAGGGCAACGAGGGTGGAAATCCTGATGCGGCTCGACGCCGGCGTGCTCCGGCTGAGCGTGGCAGACAACGGCCTGGGCCTGTCAGGCGTGGATTCGCGCAGCCCGAAGACGCTGGGCCTGCTCGGCATGCGCGAGCGCGCGCTGCTGCTGGGCGGCGAAATCGCCATAGGGGGATCCGACGTCGGGGGCACCCGCATCGAGCTGTCGGTGCCGTTACGCGCGCCGGCCGGAGCCTGACCTCTGCGACAATAGCGCGTGACGAACATCATCATTGCCGACGATCACGCGGTGGTGCGCCAGGGCGTGAAGCAGATCCTCGCCGCGGAAGCCGACATGCACGTGGTCGGCGAGGCGAGTAACTTCGGCGAGACGCTCGATGCCGTGCGCGACATCGACTGGGACGTGCTGATCCTGGACTATTCCATGCCGGGCGGAAACGGCCTGCAGGTCCTGAAGAAGATCCAGAAATCCCATCCCAAGCGCCCGGTGCTGATCCTCAGCATGCACCCGGAAGAGGCGATCGCCGTGTCGGCGCTGCGCGCCGGGGCCGCCGGCTACATCAGCAAGGACTCCGCGTCGGAGGAGCTACCGGCCGCGATCAGGAAGGCGGTAAGCGGCAGGAAGTACGTCAGCGCGACGCTGGCGGAAAAACTCGCGCTCGAGCTCGAGGAGGGTTCGGAGGGCCTGCCGCACGAGTCGCTGTCCGATCGCGAGTACCGCGTCATGTGGCTGATCGCCTCGGGCAAGCCGATCACGCACATTGCCGAGGAGCTGGCGCTGAGCCCGAACACGGTCAGCACCTACCGCGTGCGGATTCTCAAGAAGCTCAAGGTCGCCAGCAACGCGGATCTCGTTCGCTACGCCATCAAGCACGGGCTGGTGGAATAGCGCCGCCCGGCGCCGCGCGCTTCTGCCTGTAGCGGTTTCACTACCTGCAAATCAGTGTTTCATTGAGCACGAACTCAGTGTTCGCGAGTGGCGGCGTGTGCGCCGAGGGCGTAGGCTCGATCACGGGCAGGCACCGCCATGCCCGGGTACAGAGCAAATCGGAGATTCGTGAATCGGAATCAGGATCTGAGAGCACTGCAGGACAAGGTGGCGCAGCTGGCGCTGAGCTCGCGCTACAAGTCGGAGTTCCTCGCCAATCTGTCCCACGAGTTGCGAACGCCGCTGAACAGTCTGCTGATCCTCGGGCAGCTGCTGGCCGAGAACAGCGGCGGCAATCTCACGCCACAGCAGGTCGAGTATGCGCAGACCATCTGCATGGCGGGCGATGATCTCGTCGCGCTGACCAACGAGATTCTCGATCTGGCCAAGGTCGAATCCGGCACGGTCACCCTGAACCTGACCCACGAGGGCCTTGCCGGGGTGCGCGACTACGTGGAGCGCACGTTCCGGCGGACCGCAAGCGACCGGGGCCTGGGGTTCACGCTGTCGATGCAGGAAGGATTGCCGGCCACGATCCGCACGGACATCAAGCGGCTGCGACAGATCCTGCAAAACCTGCTGTCCAATGCATTCAAATTCACGCCGACGGGCACGGTGACGTTCGACCTCTCGATCGCCGGCGATGAGTGGATGCGGCGCAGCACCGATGCGCAGCCGATCCTGAAAATCTCGGTCGCTGATACCGGAATCGGCATTGCCAAGGACAAGCAGCAGGTCATCTTCGAGGCGTTCAAGCAGGCCGACGGCACGACCGATCGCCGGTTCGGCGGCACCGGCCTGGGATTGGCGATCAGTGCGGACCTGGCCCGTCTGCTCGGCGGCGAGATCCGGGTGGAAAGTACGCCAGGCGCAGGCAGCACTTTTACGCTCTTTCTGCCCCTCAACCTCGAATCGGAGGCGCCGCTCGCGGCATCGATCGCGGCGCCGGCCGGCGATCGCGCCAGCATCCGGCCCGGGGACCGCGTGCTGCTCCTGGTCGCGGAGGACGCGAAGCTGTGCGCCCTGCTCGTCGACCATGCACGCGTGCTCGGATACAAGGCACTGTGCGCCCCCAACGCGCACACGGCGCTCGTGCTGGCGACCGAATTCGGGCCGAACGCCATCCTCGTCGCCGTCACTTCCGGCGCCACGGATAACTGGGTCAGCGTGAACCTGCTGAAGCAGGATCCGGATACGCGGCATATTCCCGCCAGCGTGGTGTGCTTCGACGACCGCGCCCAGACCTTTGTCTGCCTGGGCTCGCTCGGAAGCGTCACGGGGCCGTCCAGAATCCAGGCGCTGCGCGAGGCGCTGCGCAAGCTGAGTCGATTCATGGAACAGGTGCCGCGCAACCTGCTGGTCGCAAACGCGAGCAAAACTGAACGCAGCGAGATCGTGCAAGGCATGGCCGCCGATGGCCCGCATGTCATCGGCGCGGCCACGGGCAAGCAGGCGCTCAAGAAGCTCGGCAAGCCGGGGATCGACGGCGTAATCGTGGGCCGCAGCCTTTCCGGCATGCGGCCGCTCGAGCTCGTGCGGCAGTTGTTCCACTCGGCAGGGGTGGAGCAGATGGCCGTCGTCGTCCAAGGGGCAGCCCGCGCCGAAATCGGTGCCGTTCAGAGCGACGGCCATGAAATCGCCGAGATGCTGGTATTGAGGCGCGTGTCGTCCGCGGCGGCGCTCCTCGAGCAGATCGGCTTGTGCCTGAACGACGCGAAGCAGGAGATGCCGGGCGGGTATTCCTGGCCGATTTCGGTCAGCGGAAAACTTGCGACGCCGCTCGCCAACACGAAGGTGCTGCTGGTGGACGACGACACGCGCGACGCTTTCGCGCTCACCAGCGCCCTGGAACAGCACGGCATGCGCGTCTCGAATGCGGCGAGTGGGCTCGATTGCATCGAGCTGCTGCAGAACAATCCCGGCACCGAAATCATCCTCATGGACATGATGATGCCGGATCAGGACGGCTACCAGACCATCCGCCAGATCCGCGGCCTGGAGCGCTTCGCGCACCTGCCGATCATCGCCGTGACGGCCAAGGCGATGAAAGGCGACCGCGAGAAATGCATCGCCGCCGGCGCTTCCGACTACGTCAGCAAGCCGGTCGATGTTGTTCAGCTGCTTGCGGTCATGGGGATGTGGCTTGCCGACAAGTCGGCATCCGCGCAGCGCGCGTCGGCTCAGATCTGGACCAGCCCCGCATGGATGGCGTAGCGCATCAGGGCGACCACGTCGTGGATGCCGAGCTTCTTCATGATGTGGTTGCGGTGTGACTCGGCAGTCTTGAAGCTGATGTTCAGCTTCTTCGCAACCGCCTTGGTCGAGCTGCCTTCCGCGACCAGCTGCAGCACCTGCCGTTCGCGCGGGGTCAGCGGATCCTTGACCGTTTCGTCCTTGTCGAGATAGGCGTTGACGACAGATTCCGCGACCTCCGGACTCAGATAGACCTCGCCGCGGGCGACCTCGAGAATGGCGCGCAACAGGTCGTCGGCCGCCTGCGCCTTGAGGACGTAGCCCTTCGCGCCGACCTTCAGGGCCTGCAGGACGTAGCGCTTGTCGGGATACATCGACAGCATGATGGTCTTGACCTCCGGCGACAGGCTGCGTATCTCGCGCGCGGCGTCCATGCCATTGAGCAGCGGCATGGAGAGGTCGAGCACGGCGATGTCGGGGTTCAGGGAGCGCGCCAGCTTGCACGCCTCATGCCCGTCGGCCGCCTCGCCGACCACCTCGTGGCCGGCTTTCTCCAGCAGCGCCCGCAGCCCCTCGCGGACGATCTGGTGGTCATCGGCGAGCAGCAGGCGCATAGGTCAATTGGTAAGCGGGATTGCCGCGTGGAGCGTCGTTCCGTTCAGGGGCCGGGTGACCAGACGCAGCGACCCGCCAAGGGCGGCGACGCGTTCGCGGATGCCGATCAAGCCGAGCCCACGGGCCGCCGGCGGCGACCGATCCGCGTCGAAACCCTTGCCGTTGTCGCGCACACTGCAGGTGACCTCGCGCGGCAGGCGCTGCAACTCGATCCAGACCGTGCGGGCGGCGGCGTGCTTGACGGCATTGTTGAGCGCCTCTTGCGCGATCCTGTAGAGCGCCATCTCGACGGCGTTCGGCAAGCGCTCGCCGGCTTCGCCGGTCACGGACACTTTGACCCCGGTACGCCGGGCGACCTTCTCGGCCAGGAATTCGAGGGCCGGCAGCAGTCCCAGGTCGTCCAGCACCGTGGGGCACCATTCGTGCGACAGGCTGCGCAGCTCGTTCTCGATCTGCGCCAGCAGCCGCTCCACCTTGACGAAGCGCGCGCGCGCTGGCGGCGGAAACTCGCTGGCGATGTCCATCAGCGCCAGGTGTACCGAGGCAAGCAATTGGCCGGCTTCATCGTGCAGCACATGCGCGATGCGCTTCAGTTCGCCTTCCAGGACTTCGTTCAGGTGCAGCAGCGCACGCGTTTCCTCCAGCGCGCCCCGGGGCCGCGCGTCGAAAGGCGAGACGCATTGCGCGAAGAACTTGCCCGCTGCCGCCAGCAGCCGGTCGTCGGCCCGCCGCGTTGCCAGCAAGCGCTGCAGCGCGAGGTGGTGGGCCGCGGCGATCTCGAGTGCGCCGCATTCCTCGACCAGCGCGTGCCGAGCGAGTTCGTATCCAGGTCTGGCGAACGCCCCGACACCGCTCGCGAGGTACTCCTGCAGCAACGCCCAGTAGCGCCCGGCGATGTCCCGGCCCTCGCGCCGGGCGAGCGCCGGATCGCCGGCCAACGCCGGCGGCACGCACACTTCGAGCGGTGCCAATTCGCATGCCGAGAGTTTCACCCGCGCAGCGTGCGCCTGCTTGGGCCGCGATTCCGTGCGCTGTCGCACACTGTACGAGAGCGCACAGAACGGTCGCGCGGCAGGGCGCACCATCGGATCAGCCAATGGGCTCCGGCGCCGCGTATCCGGCGCCGTGTCACGAAAGGATAACCGTCATGCTCTACACCATCGCCACCGTCCTCGTCATTCTCTGGCTTCTGGGAATGGTGACCTCCACCACCATGGGCGGCCTGTTGCATGCCCTGATCGTGATCGCCCTGGTCATCGTCCTGCTGCGGGTCATCAGCGGCCGCAGCGTCGTTTGATCGCGGGAAGCGCCCGGATCCTGCTCAGCGACGAGGCCAGTCACCTTCAACGGCGAGCCCGCCTGCGTCGCGCTGCAGCTCGGGCGCCTGGACGTGCCGGGCGCAGACCGCAGCCCGCGACCAGGGCCGATCCGACGTGCTCGATGACATCGAGCGGTTCTACAATCCGAGGCGTCGGCACTCGGCACTCGGCCAGGTCAGCCCGTCGCTCGGGTTCCGCGCCGGGCCGCGCGCCCGGATATGAAACGGTTATTTTGCGCCGCCGCCCTAGGTACTACACTTGAGCGGGCACGTGATTCGATTCAGCCCCAATCCTAATTCCATATCCGAGACAGGAGCACTGCATCATGAAACGCAGATCATTTCTGAAGAAGGCGGCGGTCGGCCTCGCTGCCGGTACGGTCGCCGCGCCGGCAATTGTGCATGCGCAGCAGGCGATCAATTGGCGCATGGCTGCGAGTTGGCCCAAGGCCCTGGACACGCTGTATGGCGGCGCGGAACACCTCGCCAAGCGCGTCGGCGAGATGTCCGGCGGCAAGTTCAACATCAAGGTTTTCGCGGCGGGCGAGATCGTCGGCGGCCTGCAGGTGCTCGACGCGGTGCAATCGGGCACGGTGGAATGCGGACATACCGCGCCATACTATTATTTCGGCAAGGATCAGGCCTTTGCCTTCGGCACCAACCTCCCGTTTGGCATGAACGCGCGCCAGAGGTCCGCCTGGTACCAGTTTGGCGGCGGCCTCGAGCTGATGCGCGAGTTCTTCCAGGACTACAACATGATCAATTTCCTGGCCGGCACCACGGGCGCGCAGATGGGCGGCTGGTACCGCAAGCCGATCAAGTCGCTTGCGGATCTGAAGGGCCTGAAGATGCGTATCGGCGGCACCGGCGGGCAGGTCCTCACGAAGCTGGGCGTGGTCCCGCAGCAGATCGCCGGCGGCGACATCTATCCCGCCCTGGAAAAAGGCACCATCGACGCGGCCGAATGGGTCGGGCCCTACGACGACGAGAAGCTGGGCTTCTACAAGGTGGCAAAGCACTACTACTACCCGGGCTGGTGGGAAGGCGGATCGACGCTCGACCTTCTGGTCGGCAACAAGGCCTGGGCGGCGCTACCCAAGGAATACCAGTCGATGATCGAGGCCGCCAGCCTGGAGGCCTATGCCTGGATGATGGCGAAGTACGACGCGCTCAACCCGCCGGCGCTGAAGCGCCTGCTGGCGGGCGGCGCGATCCTGTCGCCGTTTCCGAACGAAATCCTGGCGGCCGCCTACAAGGTGTCCGAGGAGATCTACCACGGCTTTGCGGCGCAGAGCCCGAAGTTCAAGAAGATCTACGACAACTGGTACAAGTTCCGCGAAGACCAGGTGCAGTGGTTCTCGATCGCGGAAGGGCACTTCGACAACTTCATGGCCGCGGCGCAGCGCAGCGCGCAACGCAGCATGAGGAAAAAGTAGTCCGCAGCAGTCGATTCGGGAGCGGCCGGCCGCAAGGCGCGCCGCTCCCGCCCGCAACAAGGCCTGCAACCGCCGGGCCCCTTATTTGCTGGGACGCTGTTTGCCCGGCGCAGCGGGTTTTTCCTTGCCGCCCGCGCCCGCGTCGTTGCCAAAGGCCTTGTCGAGGGCTTCCTGCATCGCATCTTCCGCCCTGCCTCCGGCGCCGGGTCCGGAATCCGGAACCATGATTTCGATCTTGTCCGTGTTGATGACCGCCTTCTTCGCCAGGCCGCCGCTGACGATGCCGGGAAACGAGATCACCAGGCCGACCATGACGAGCTGGATCAGCACGAACGGCACCGCGCCCCAGTAGATCTGCCCCGTGGTCACCCTGGCGACGGGTTTGCCGGTCACCTTGTCGACGTAGTCCTTGGGCGAAGCAACGCTGCGCAGGTAAAACAGCGCGTAGCCGAAGGGCGGGTGCATGAAGGACGTCTGCATGTTGATGCTGAGCAGGATGCCGAACCAGATCAGGTCGATGCCCAGCTTTTCCGCGACCGGCCCGAGCAGCGGGATGATGATGAAGGCGAGCTCGAAGAAGTCGAGGAAGAAAGCGAGCACGAACACCAGCAGGTTGACCACGATCAGGAAGCCGAGCTGCCCGCCGGGCAGGCCGCTCAGCAGGTGCTCGACCCAGAT
>JBDTMD010000045.1:0-8877 GCA_039934435.1 Burkholderiales bacterium | reverse complement strand
TTGCGGGAATGCTGCTCGGCCAGCACTTCGGTGGGCGCCATTACCGCCGCCTGCCAGCCGGCGTCGACCGCGGCGAGCCCGCCGATGGCGGCGACGATCGTCTTGCCGCTGCCGACGTCGCCCTGCAGCAGGCGCTGCATCGGGTGCGGTTGCCCCAGATCGCGCAGCAGCTCGGCCACGACCCGCTGCTGCGCCCGCGTCAGGCGAAACGGCAGGCGGCCAAGAAAGCGCTTGAGCAGCGCGCCGCTTGTGGGCAGTACCGGCGCCGTACGTTCCCGGCGCTTGCGCCGCGCGAGCTGCAACTGAAGTTGCTGCGCAAGCAGTTCGTCGAATTTGACGCGCCGCCAGGCGGCTGCGGTATCGGCGCCCGGCGCCGGCCAGTGCAACAGGCGCACGCTCGGCTCGAGCGGCGCGAGGCCCAGGCGCTCGCGCAGCGCCGACGGCAGGATCTCCTCGATCGCCTCTTCTTCCAGCGCCTCGAGCACCAGCTTACGCAGCACGGCCTGGCCGAGTCCGGCGGTCGTCGGATAAACCGGTGTCAGCGTATCGGCGAGCGGCTCGTCGGGCGCGACGATCCGGTAGTGGGGATGCACGATCTCGGCGCCGAACCAGCCCGGACGCACCTCGCCGTAGGCGCGCACGTGCGTGCCCTCCCGCGCGGCGCGCTCGAACTGCTTCATCTGGTTGCCGTAGAAATTGAGAAAGCGCAGCACGAGGCCGTCCGCGTGCACCACCAGCTGGCGCCTGGGCCGAAAGGCGATTTCGGCGCGGCGTACCGGCGCCTGCACCAGCTGCGGCACGCCAGGCAGAGCGGCCTCGGGCGCCGTGAGCCGCGTTTCATCCTCGTAGCGCAGCGGCAGGTGATAGAGCAGATCGTGGCGCGAGCGGATCCCGAGCTTGGCGAGCTTGCCCGCCGTGGCGGGCGGCGGCGAGCGCGTCAACCGGCGTGCAGGATGGCGTCGATCTCGACCAGCGCGCCGCGCGGCAGGCTCGCCACGCCGACGGCGGCGCGTGCCGGGTACGGCTGCGGCACGTACTGCGCCATGATGTCGTTGACCTTGGCGAAATGCGCGAGGTCAGTCAGGTAAACCGTCATGCGCACGGCATGGTCCAGCCCCAGCCCGGCCGCCTTCGCCACGGCGGCGAGATTGGCGAATACGCGGTGGATCTGCGAATCGATGCCCTGCGCGAGCTGCATGCTGGCGGGGTCGAAGCCGATCTGTCCGGAGAGGTAGACCGTGTCGCCGGCGCGCACGGCCTGTGAATAGGCGCCGATGGCCGCGGGCGCATCGGCGGTCTGGATCGCGGTTTTCATGTCGAGGCCCGGCTTAAAATGGTCCCGGGCATATTAGCCGAAATGACCTCCGCACTCATCGCCAACCTGGAAAAGCTCGTCGGCACGCCGCGCGACGGCGCGCTGCTGCGCTATTCGCTGGGCAGCGAATACCTGAAGGCGGGCGCGCGCGAGCGCGGCATCGAGCATCTGCGCGAGGCTGTGCGGCGCGATCCGCAATACTCGGCGGCGTGGAAGGCGCTGGGCCGCGCGCTTGCCGATGCGGAGCTGCTGGACGAGGCGCACGCAGCCTACACCCGGGGCATCGAGGCGGCGCGCGCCAGAGGTGATCGCCAGGCGGAAAAGGAAATGACGGTGTTCGCGCGCCGCCTGGAACGGCGCGGCGGCGCCTAGGCGCGCGCCAGGTCCTGGCCGGCCACCTCGGCGCAGTTCGGCCGGCCGAAAAAGTAGCCCTGGGCCTGGTCGCAGCCGTACTGGCGCAGGAACGCGAGCTGCTGCTCGGTCTCGACGCCCTCCGCGATCACCGTGAACCGCATGTTCTGCGCCATGTCGATCACCGCGCGCACGATCGAGGCCGCCTCGGCGCTGGCATCGGCGTCGCGCACGAAGCTGCGGTCGATCTTCAGCGCCGACAGCGGCAGGCGCGTGAGGTACGACAGGCTCGAGTAGCCGGTGCCGAAGTCATCGATCGAGATGCGCAGGCCGGCCGCGCGCAGGTTGTGCATCACGCGCACTGCGGCCTCCGGATCCTCCATCAGGCAGCTCTCCGTGATTTCCAGCTCGAGCAGACCGGCATCCAGATCCCGGCGCTTCAGGAGCTCGCCGATGATGCGATCGAGGTCGCCGCGGCGGAACTGCTTGGGCGACAGGTTGACGGCCACGGGCACCACCGTGCGGCCCTCGTCTTTCCAGCGGCGCAGCTGCGCGCAAGCCTCGCCGATCACCCATTCGCCTACCGGCAGGATGAGGCCCGAGTCCTCGAGCGCCGGGATGAACTCGCCTGGCGGCACCATGCCGCGCTCCGGGTGGTTCCAGCGCAGCAGTGCCTCCATGCCGCGCAGCCGGCCGTCGGCCAGATCGACCTTGGGCTGGTAGTGCAACGTGAATTCCTCGCGCTCGATGGCGCGGCGCAGGTCGGTGTTCATCTGCACCTTGGCGACGGTGCGCTGGTTCATCTCCGCGGTGAAGAAACGATAGCAGTTGCGCGCCGATTCCTTGGCCCGGTACATGGCGATGTCCGCGTTCTTCAGCAGCGTTTCGGCGTCCTCGCCATCCCCCGGGAACGCGGCGATGCCGATGGAGGCGCTGATGTAGGCCTCGTTGCCGCCGAGATCGAACGGCCGCGCCATCGCCTCGAGGATCTTCTGCGCCACCAGCGCCGCATCGTCGGGGCGCGCCATGTCGGCGAGCACCACCGCGAATTCGTCGCCGCTGATGCGGCCCACCGTGTCGCCGGGGCGCACGCACTCGAGCAGCCGTTCCCCCACCTGGCGGATCAGCGCGTCGCCCAGATGGTGGCCGAGGGTGTCATTGATCAGCTTGAAGCGGTCCAAATCCACGAACAGCGCGCCCGCGTGCCAGCGCTTGCGCCGCGACTGCACGATGGTCTGCGCCAGTCGGTCCTGCAGCAGCGTGCGGTTCGGCAGCCCGGTGAGCGCATCGAACTGAGCGAGGTGCGCGAGCCGCTGTTCGGCCTTCTGGCGCTGCAGCGCGGTGGACAGCACGTGGCCAACGGCTTCGGCAAAGCGCAGGTCCTCGGTGCCGAACGCATTCTCCTCGATCGCGTAGACGCAAAGAATAGCGACCGTGCTTTCGCTCTTCCCAACCGGCACGTACATGGCACTGCCCATGGTGCGCAGCCACGAATGCCAGGGGTGCCCGGCGGGCGAGCTTGCGAGGTACTTGCGGCCGGCGATGCGCGGCGCGTTCTCGCGCATCACTTCCGGCCATACGCTCTCCGGCACGATCGGCCCGCGCTGACCGATCACGGCGTGGGGCCCCTCGCCCTGCGCCGCGCGCACCAGGTACTCCTGGCGATCGGCGAACAGTTCCGCCACGCACACCGCGTCCACGCCTTCACAGCGCAACGCGCGTGCCGCCTCGGTGAAGAGCTGCTCGGGGCCGCTTCGCCCGAGCGCGAACTGACCAAAGCGCGCAATGGCGGTCTGGCGCTCGCCATGCACGCGCATGTGCCGCTCGGCTTGCTTGCGCTCGCTGATGTCCATCATGGCGCCGATCATGCGTACTGGCTTGCCCGCCTCGTCGTGCATCAGCAAGCCGCGATCAAAAACGTCTATGTAGCTGCCGTCCTTGCAGAGAAAACGGTACTCGCCGGCCCAGGCCTTGGCGCCGCCGCGGATCGCCACATCCACCTCCGACTTGATGCGGCCGACGTCCTCCGGATGGATGCGCGAGGTCCAGGAATCCGCGAATTCGCCGATTTCCTGCGGTGCGTAGCCGAAGAGCTTCTGGAAGTTCTCGTTCCACCACACCTGGTTGGTCACCAGGTTCCAGTCCCACACCACGTCATTGGTGGCGCGCGACACGATCTCGAAGCGCTCGTGGCTCGAACGCAACTGCTCTTCGCTCGCCCGCAGCGCCACCACGGCTTCCATGCTTTTCGTGACGTCCTTGGCGACGCCGCGGTAGCCGCGGAACGCTCCGTCGTCGCCAAGAATCGGCTCGCCCGAGATGCTGACGTAGTGCAACTTGCCGTCATTACCCATGCGCTTGAGCATGAAGTCATGGAACGGCTGGCGCGCCGCGAGCTGCGCCTTGTGCGCCTCCCAATCCCCCTCCAGCGGCTCGGTACCCGGCAACTCCCAGCGCCGCAAGCCGTCGTGCTCACTGGCGGTGATGCCGCCGCGCGCCTTGTCGTGCCCGCCGGTGCTGACGAAGCGCAGCTCGGCGTCCTGCTCCCAGTACCAGTCGGCGGACAGCTCGGTCAGGCTGCGAAAGCGCGCTTCGCTCTCGCGCAGGGCCTGCTCCGCCTGCAGCCGCGGCCGGATGTCGCGCGAAATGGCGACGATCACTGCGCCGTTCTCTGACTTAAGTACGCGGCGCGTGGACTCGAACGGGATGGCCGAACCGTCCTTGCAGCGATAAACGCTGTTCATGCCGAAGATCTCGCTCGGATCGGCGACAAACCGCTCGTAGGCCTGCTGCAGCTCTTCGCGCGACGCGGGCAGGACGTCGTGCGGCCCCATGGCGAGCATTTCCTCACGCGAATAGCCTAGTGTGCGGCATACCGTCTCGTTGACGTCCACGTAGCGCATTGCCTTGTGATCGATCAGCAGGATCATGTCGGCGGAGGCTTCCATGCCGGCGCGGAAACGGCACAGATCCTCGTCGCTGCGCTTGCGCTGCAGGAACTGGCCGATCTGGTGGCCGATAACGCCCGCCGCCGCGAGCAGACGCTCGTCGGGCCGGCGGATTTCGGCGCTGGCGAAGGTGAGCACGCCGAGCGTCTTGCCGTCCGCACGGACCGGGAACATGAACGTGCCGCGCAGCGGCGTGCGCCACAGGGAATGCTTTACCGTTCGCGGATCCTTTCTCGCATCGGGGACCCACGTCGGCTCGCCCGACTGCCAGACGCGGCCGGCGATACCCTCCCCGGCCCGGAATACGACGTCGCGCAGAGCCGGCTCCAGGGTTTCGGCACCCCTGCCCTCTTTGCTCCAGAGCGTGGCGAAGCGCATGACGCCTGCTTTTTCGTCGACCTGCCAGAAACGACCATGATCCCAATTGTGCATTTCGCAGATCGTGCGGATCACGGCCTCGACGCCGGCGAGCGCGTTGTCCGCATTGGCCAGGTGGCGGTTGACCGCGTGCTCCAATTCGAGTGTGAGCAGTGCCGACTTGCGCACCGTGATGTCGGTGCCGACGCCGCGATAGCCCTTGAACGGTCCCCGCTCATCGAACACCGGCTCGCCGCTGATCGAGATATGGCGCGCGCCGCCATCCGACGCCGGCCGGCTGATCTCGAAATCCTGGAACGGCAGGTGCGCATCGAGCACCGCCTTGTGCGCCATCCAACCCTGCATGTCGGGCGTGAGGAACGGCAGTTCCCAGCGTCGTTTGCCGATTCCCGAGCCGGTGGAGTACGTGGGCGCCGGACTTGCGCGGCCGCCCGACTCGCGCACGGTGACCCGATGCTCGGCGTCGGATTCCCAATAGAAGTCGGAGGACAGCGAGACCAGGCTGCGGAAGCGCTGCTCGCTGCTGCGCACCGCCGCCTGTGCCGCGGCACGCTGGCGCTCGTGGTCGATGTTGTCGAGCGCAAAAGACACGTTCTGTGCCATGCGCTCTGCCAGCCCGACCAACTCGGGATCGAACCAGTCGGTTTCCGCGGCGTACAGGATGACTACGCCTATGACTTCGCCGTCGCGGCGCAATGGCACGCACATGGTCGCCGCGATGCCCGCGTGCTGCGCAAGCGCATGCCAGTGCGCCAGCGCGGGCTCCGCGAGAAAGTCATTGTTGACCAAGGTGCGATTCTCGAGCACTGTCGTTACGGCCGGGCCGCGCGACTCGGCTCGCTCGCGATCGAGCGAAACGCGCACTTTTTCGATATACGCGGTCGGACCGCCGGCGTGCGCGGCCAGGTCCATCCATCCCGTGGTCCGATTCACCAGCCGCACAGCGGCCAGTTTCAGGCCCCCGTGCTCGACGAGCAGCTCGCAGATGCGCCGGAACAGCGCCTGCTCGTCGTCGATCTTTATGATCGCCTCGTTGGCGCTGCTCAGCGCCGCGTACATGCGCCGCAATCGCTCGGCGGCGAGTTCGGCGCGCTTGCGTGACGTGACGTCGCGCGTAATTCCGAGCAGCAGATTCCTGTCGCTCGCCTCGTCGCGCAGCGGCACGGCATGGGTTTCCACCCAGCGGCGCGCGCCTTTCAGGCCCACGATCTCGAACTCCAGGGTGCCGCTCTCGCCGCGGCATACGCGCTCCGTCAGATCCTTGAAGCGCTGCCGATACGCGGGCGCGATCATCGCGTAAACACACTGCCCGGCGACGACTTCGAGGCTCGAGGCCTCGATCATGGCAAGACCCGCAGGATTCATCTCCAGCAACGTGCCTTCGGCATCGAGCAACTTCACGCACTCCGGTTCGGCGCCGACGATGGCGCGCAGACGGGCCTCGCTGTTGTGCAGCCGCTCCTCCGCCCGCACTGTTTCAGACACGTCCTCGAAGGCCGCGACGTCGTACTTCGGTCCGCCCTGCGCGTCGCGCTCGAGCGACACCGTGAGCTGCACCCACAGGATCGCGCTGTCTTTGCGCAGGTAGCGCTTGCGCGCCGTGAATTGCGGGATGACACCGGCACGCAGCTGACCGCGCAATTCCGCGGTGGAATCGATGTCCTCGGGGTGCGACAACTCGCGCACCGTTCGGCCGACGAGTTCGTCGGCCGCGTAGCCGAGCATGCCGCACAGGCGCCCGTTGGCCAGCAGGATGCGCCCCTCGGGATCGACGTGCGCGAGGCCGAGCGGTGAATTCTCGAACGTGGCGGCGAACCGCTCGCGATGCTCCTCTTCCTGCGTGACATCGCGGTAGCTGCAGACGATGGCGCCCACGTCGGCATCGCCAAGACGGTTGGCGAGCGAACTTTCCATGACGCGCAGTTCACCATTCTTGTGCTGGAAGCCAACACGCAGCGTGGCAAACGCGCCGGATTCGGCGCTCAGCTCGATGAATGCTTTCTGCACTGCCTCGCGATCCTCGGGCCGCACGAAGCTCAGGCCGGCGCGGCCCATGATCTCGGCCGAGTTGTAGCCCAGTACGCGGCGCATGGCGGCGCTCGCGTACTGGATGCGGCCTTTGGCGTCGAGCAGCACCAGCGCCTCGGAACTGGATTCGAGCAGCGCGCGGTAGCGCCCTTCGCTCGCGCCCTGCTCGCCACCGGCCTCGCGGTGCATCACGGCGAGCCGCAGCACGCGCTGCAGCGTCGCCGCGTCCAGTTGGTCCTTCGGGATCACGTCGTAGGCGCGCCGCCTGAGCGCCTCGTCCACCAGCGACGGGTGGCCGTTGCCCGAGACGACGATCACCGGCCCGCGGGCGGCGGCGCGCACGCGCTCGAGCGTGTGCAGCCCCTGGCTGTCGGGCAGATCGAGATCGAGCAGCGTGATGTGCACGTCCTGCGTTTGCAGGAATTCAATGCCCTCGGCGAGGCTGCGCGCGTGCAGGATCTGCGCGCCGCCAACGCGGCTCGCGGCCAGATGCGCCTGCAGCAACTCGGCGTCGTTCGCGTCATCCTCCACCATGAGGATGCGCAGCGCCGCCGGGCGCGGGCCGCCGACCTTGAGTGCCGCGCTGATGCTCATGCGGCGATCGCTGCCGGCGCAAGCCGGCGGCTATTCTGTTCGGCGCTGCAGGGGCGACCGTAGTGGAATCCCTGCGCCTGGTCGCAGGCGTGCCGGCGCAGGAATTCGACCTGACGCTCGGTTTCGACGCCTTCGGCGACCACGGTGAAGTGCAGGTTGTGCGCCATGTCGATGACCGCGCGCACGATCGACGCCGCCTGCGGGTTGGTGGCCGCGTCGCGCACGAAACTGCGGTCAATTTTGAGCGCGGTGAGCGGCAGGCGCGTGAGGTAGGAAAGGCTCGAGTAGCCAGTGCCGAAGTCGTCGACCGAGATGCGCACGCCCGCGTCGCGCAGCCGGTTGAGCAGGCGCACCGCCTGGTCAGGATCTTCCATCAGGCAACTCTCGGTAATCTCGAGCTCGAGCAGCGCCGGCTCAATGCCGGCCGCGGCAAGGGCCCCCGAGACCAGCTCGTCGAGGTCGTGGCGGCGGAACTGCTTTGCCGACAGATTGACGGCGACCGGTACCGCCGCAAGACCCGCGCGCTGCCAGCGACCGATCTGCGCGCAGGCCTCCTGCAGCACCCAGTCGCCAACCGGTACGATCAGGCCCGAGTCCTCGAGCGCGGCGACGAATTGTCCCGGCGGCACCAGGCCGCGCGTCGGATGGTTCCAGCGCAGCAGGGCCTCGAATCCAGTCAGCGCGCCGCTCGCGAGGTCCACCTTGGGCTGATAATGCAGGACGAATTCGCTGCGCTCGATTGCGTGCCGCAGATCGTTGTTGAGATGCATCTTTTCCGTGGAGCGCAGGTTCATCTCGGCAGTGAAGAAGCAGAACGTGTTGCGCGTCGACTCCTTGGCGCGGTACATCGCCATGTCGGCATTACGCAACAGGTCCTCGGCATCATCGCCGTCGCCGGGGAACGTGGCAATGCCGATACTTGCGGTGGCGAAGGCTTCGCTGCCGGCGAGGTGATAGGGCTCGGCGAGCGATTGCAGGACCTTCTGCGCCACCATGGCGGCGTCGTCAGCATGCGCAAGATCGGCCAGTACGACGGCGAACTCGTCGCCGCTGATCCGGCCAACGGTGTCGCCGGGCCGCACGCCGCGCGCCAGGCGCCGCGCCACTTCAACGATCAGCAGGTCGCCCGCGTCGTGCCCCAGCGTGTCGTTCACCAGCTTGAATCGGTCCAGATCGACGAACAGCACGCCGACGCGGCGGTCGTGGCGCCGCGCCTGGGTGAGCGACTGCGCCAGGCGATCGTGCAGCAGCAGGCGGTTCGGT
>JBDTMD010000044.1:0-8917 GCA_039934435.1 Burkholderiales bacterium | reverse complement strand
CTCGGCGCGGGCCGCCGCCGCCTGCGCCGCCTCGGCTTCGCGCCGCGCGCGCTCTTCGGCCAGCTCGGCGGCTTTCCTTTCGGCTTGCGCGTTGCGGTTGGCCTGCTCCACCGCCGCCGACTCGATCGACGTGCGCTCCTCCGCCAGCCGCGCCGCCTCGGCTTCGGCGGCGCTGCGCAGCTCGAGCTCGCGCTTCAACTTCTTCTCGGTCGCCTCGCGCTCGCGTGCCGCGTCGTGCGCCTTGCGCTCGGCATCGGCGCGCGCCGCGACCTCGCGCCGCATCTGCTCCTCGGCCGCGAGGCGCTCGCGCAGCAGCAGCGCGGCCTGCGCCTCGGCCTCGGCGCGCTCGCGCGCGTGCTGCGCGGCGGCTTCTTCCTGCCTGCGCCTTGCCTCGGCGAGCTCGGTCGCGCGGCGTTCGGCCTGCTCTCTTGCGCGCGCTTCGTTCAGCGCATGCGCCTCGGCACGCTCGCGGTCGGCGATCAGGCGCGCGGCCTTGCTTTCCGCTTCGGCTCTCGAGTGCGCGATGCGCCGCAGCTCGGCTTCGGCCTGCTGGCGCTCGCGCGCGAGGTCGATGCCGCGCTTGTCCTCGGCGATCTTCGCCTGCTGCGTCTGCTCGGCGCCGCGCTCGGTGGCGATGCGCTCGCGCAGCTCGGCGGTGCGTTCGGCCTGCTTCAACTTGTCGACGATGCGGCTCATGGGACGCATCATAGCCCCGCAGCGCGGGGGGCTTGCATCATTCACCCATTTGGGTTAATGTTGCCGCCCGTGGACCTCGACGACACCCTGGTCGCCCTCGCCGACGAGACGCGGCGCGGCATTCTGCAGCGCCTCGCCGCCGGCGAGGCGCGCGTCACCGAGGTCGCCGCGCCCTTCGCGATCTCGCTCAACTCGGTTTCCAAGCACATCCGGCTCCTCGAGCGCGCCGGGCTGGTGCGCCGGCGCGTCGCCGGCCGCGACCACTTCCTGTCGCTCGACCGCAAACCGATGGACGAGATCGCCGCCTGGATCGAGCGCGAGCGCGCCGGCTGGAACGTACGGCTCGACCGGCTGGAAGCCGCCCTGCGCGCCGAAGATGCGATCGCGGCCGCGAAAAAATCTTCCTCACCCCCCAAGCCAAGGAGAAAGCCATGAACGACCCCGCCACACTGGTAAAACCGTCCACCGTCCGGCTCGAGCGCCTGCTGCCCGGGCCGATCGAGCGCGTCTGGGCCTACCTGACCGAATCGAAGAAGCGCGCCACCTGGCTCGCCGCGGGCGAGTTCGACCTGCGGGTCGGCGGCAAGATCGAGCTCTACTTCGACAACAACTCGCTTTCCGACGAGAAGGCGGCGGCCGACAAAGGCGGCGGCACGCACAAGTTCGAGGGCAGGATTACCGAGCTGCAAGTGAACCGTGTGCTCGCCCATAGCTGGGACTGGGGCGGCAAGCCGACGGACGTGCGCTACGAGCTGGAAGCGCGCGGCAAGAACGTGCTGCTCACCATCCTCCACAATCTGCCGGAAGATGCCGGGATGCTGCGCGGCGTCGGCGGCGGCTGGGCGACGCACGTCGGCATCCTCGAGGATCAGCTGAAGGGTGCGAAGCCGCGCGGGTTCTGGAGCTCGCATGAGCGCGAGATGAAGGCGTTCGAGGCCGCGCTGTAGACTCCGGCGGGAGTGACGCCGGACTTCGAGGCCCTCTACCGCACCGAATCGCGCCGCGTATTCGCCACGCTGGTGCGCCTGCTCGGCGACTTCGAACTCGCCGAGGAGGCGCTGGCGGAGGCGTTCCGCGCCGCGCTGGAGCAGTGGCCGCGTGAGGGCGTGCCGGCGAATCCTCGCGCCTGGCTCGTGTCCGCCGGGCGGTTCAAGGCCATTGACGCGATCCGGCGGCAGGACCGGTTCGCCTACGTGGAGCCGGAGCAGCTCGACGCCATTGCCGCCGAGCCTGAAGGCGAGAAGGAAGGCATCGAGGACGACCGGCTGCGGCTGATCTTCACCTGCTGCCATCCGGCGCTCGCGCCGGAGGCGCAGGTCGCGCTCACGCTGCGCGAGGTGTGCGGGCTGAAGACCGAGGAAATCGCGCATGCGTTTCTTTCTCCGGCGCCGGCGCTCGCGCAGCGCATCGTGCGCGCGAAGGCGAAGATCCGCGACGCGAAGATTCCCTACGCGGTGCCGGGGAAGGACGAGCTGGCCGAGCGGCTCGACGCGGTGCTGCGCGTGATCTACCTCGTATTCAACGAGGGCTACTCCGCCTCCTCCGGGAGCACGGTGACGCGCGGCGATCTGTCGCAGGAAGCGATCCGCGTAGGACGGCTGCTGGTGGAGTTGCTGCCGGAGCCCGAGGCGATGGGGCTGCTCGCGCTGATGCTGCTCCACGAGTCGCGCCGCGCCGCGCGCTCGCGCGCGGACGGGGAGTTGGTGTTGCTCGAGGACCAGGACCGCGGGCTATGGAATCGGGAATTGATTGCTGAAGGCGTGGCGCTCACTACGCGAGCGCTGAAGACGCGGATGTTCGGGCCGTACTGCCTGCAGGCGGCGATCGCCGCGGTGCATGCCGAGGCGCCAAACGCCGGCGCGACCGACTGGAGCGAGATCATCGGGCTCTACGACGTGCTTTCGCGGCTCGATCCGTCTCCGGTTGTTGCATTGAATCGCGCCGTGGCGGTGGCGATGCGCGATGGCCCCGAGGCGGGCTTGAAGATCGTAGACCCGCTCCTCGAGGAGTTGGACGGCTATCACCTCGCCCACGCCGTGCGCGCCGACCTGTGCCGGCGCCTGGGCCGCAAGGCCGAGGCGCTTGCCTCCTACGAGAAGGCGCTGTCGCTCACCCGGCAGGAGCCCGAGCGGCGCTTTTTGGCCGGACGCATCGCGGCGCTTGAAAAATAGTTGAGCGAGGATGTCGAAACGGCGCTGGGCCGTTCGACTAGGGAATGCAAGACGTCTAACCCACTAGGAGAAACACCATGAAATTCATCATCCTGGTCAAGGCGACCCGGGATTCCGAGGCCGGCAAGATGCCGACCGAGGCCCTGCTCGCCGAGATGGGCGGCTTCCACAAGGAGATGGCCAAGGCCGGCATCCTGGTGGACGGCAACGGCCTGAAGCCCTCGAACAACGGCTGGCGCATCAAGTACGCGAAAGGCGGCAAGCGGACTTTCGTTGACGGCCCGTTCACCGAGTCCAAGGAATTGGTGGCCGGCTACACCATCATCGACGTCAAGTCGCGCGAGGAAGCCCTCGCCTGGAGCAAGCGCTTTCCCAACCCGTCGATCGACGGCGGCGAAGGCGAAATCGAAGTTCGCCCGTTCTTCGCGCTCGAGGATTTCGGCGACAGCCCTGCGGTCGAGCGCATGAAAGAATCCTGGAAAAAGGAGTGAGCCATGGCCATTCAACCCTACCTGTTCTTCGAAGGCCGTACCGAGGAAGCGCTCGAGCTCTACAAGAAGGCGCTTGGCGCCACGACGCAGATGCTGATGCGCTACAAGGATGCGCCCGGCGGCACCGCCAAGTGCCCCGACGGCAGCACGCCCCCGGGCGACAAGGTGATGCACGCCGCGGCGATGATCGGCGGGAGCCTCGTCATGTGCTCCGACGGCTTCTGCAGCGGCAAGCCCATGTTCGCCGGTATTTCGCTCTCCTTCGAGGCGAAGGACGAGGCCGACGCCAAGCGGCGCTTCGATGCCCTCGCTGCCGGCGGCAAGGTGAACGCGCCGCTCTCCGAGACCTTCTTCGCCAAGGCCTTCGGCATGGTCGTCGACAAGTTCGGCGTATCGTGGATGATCATCGCCGGCGCGAAAAGTCCCGGCTGAGGAGAGTCTCGATGAAGTACCTGTTGCTTGTTTACGGCGAGGAACAAAAGATCCAGGAGGTGGATGACCTCCACTGCCTCGCCTTCGACAAGTCCGTGCGGGAGAGCGGTCGCTGTCTTGGCTCCGAAGCTTTGCAGCCGGTCGCTACCGCGACCACCGTGCGCGTGCGTCAAGGCAAAGCGACCGTCACCGACGGTCCCTTTGCCGAGACCAAGGAGTGCCTGGCGGGGTTCTACATGATCGAGGCGCGGGATCTGAATGAGGCGATCCAGATCGCTTCGCGAATTCCGCCGGCGGCGGTGGGGAGTGTGGAGGTGCGGCCGGTCAGGCCGATTCGGGAGGCGCCGAATGCGCATCGGAAAGCCCAGGGAAACGGCTAGTAGCCCCAATCTGTATGGCTTATTGGCAGACGGTTCAGCTTTTGCCGGACAAATTGCCATCTCGGCATGTATTGATCCATCAGCGCGACAAAGCGCTCTCCATGCGTCGGCTCGAGAAGGTGGCCCATCTCATGCAGCACGACGTAGTCGAGGCAGTCTTTTGGTTTCTTCGCGAGCTCCGTATTGAGCCTGATCGTTCGCGCTTCGGTATTGCAGCTCCCCCATTTGGTCTTCATTTGCTGGATGAAGACTTGCCGCACTTGCACCCCTAGAACTGGCTCCCACTTCGCGATGATAGAGAGTGCACTGGCCCTCGCTCTTCTTTAGTGCCATTCATCCCCCGGGGGCGATCCTGGAGCCTAGGATACGATACCCCGCCTCACTCCTCCATACGACTAGCGAACAACGCCGCCATGCCGGACTACGAGATCATCGCGGTTCGTCCCGAAGAGATCGTCGGCGACGAGGGCATGGGCAGCAAAACCAAGTTCTGGTTCCGTCGAGACGGTCGCCGTTGGCTTTTTAAGGAAGCTCGCGAAGGGACCGGAGAAGACTGGGCGGAAAAAGTCGTTGCGGAAGTGGCGCGGACGGCAGGCGTACCGGCTGCCACTGTGGAACTTGCAGAATTTGGCGGGCGACGCGGCTGCGCATGCCTTTCCTTTGCGGATCCCGATAACGCGGAAACGCTGATTCATGGCAACGAGATACTCGCAGGTTTTGTGCTGGGCTACGACCCGCGCAAGAAATTTCACCAGTCCGACCACACGCTGGAGAACGTTTTTGCCGCTGTTCGGAAGATGTTTCCGGACAAGGTTCATCAAGACAGCAGGCTGACCGAACTAGCCCGCTACCTTGTACTGGACGCACTCGTCGGAAACACGGATCGGCACCACGAAAACTGGGGCGTTGTCCTGCGCGCCGAGAGCGATGGGGAGGCAACGAGACAAAGCATGCTGCTCGCGCCGAGTTTTGACCATGCCTCCTCCCTAGGGAGAGAGCTGCTTGACGACGCGCGGGCAGGAATGCTGGCTGAAGGCCGAGTCCGCCAATATGTCCGACGCGGGCACGGCGCGATCTTTCAAAACACTACCGATCGACGAGGCGTAAATCCACTTGGGATGGTCGAATCAGCCATCGCCGGGCCTCTCCGAGGTTACTTTATCCCGGCACTTCAGAAGCTTGCGAGCGTGCCATTGCAGAGTCTTCAAGACACGCTCGCCCAGGTTCCCGTGGTTCGCATGTCAGAGGTTTCTAAGGCCTTTGTGACTACCTTCCTAGCCTATACTTACGAGACCCTCACCAAGTTGGACGCATGAGTTCTCTTTTTCTAGCGTGGCAAGCGCCGACGCCTTCGCGTGCTTGGTTTCCGGTCGGGCGGCTGGACGCTGATCCTCGGAAGCATTTGTACGAGTTCCGGTACATCCGTGGCGCGTTGAGGGCGCAGAAGCAGGTTGGGTTCGAGCCGCTCGCGGCGTTTCCGGACTTGCGCATGCGGTACCGTGCCTCGGAACTCTTTCCGTTGTTCAAGAATCGTGTACTCGACCCGAGTCGGCGGGACTTCGCGGACTATTTGCGCTCGCTGGATCTCGACCCAGAAGGCGCGGACCCCATCGAAATCCTCTCCGTCTCCGGTGGCGAGCGTCAGACGGACAGACTTGAAGTGTTTCCGAAGATGGAGAAGGGGCCGGGAAACAGCTTCCGTTGTAGGTTCTTCCTGCACGGCCTCCGACACGTCTCGCCAACGGCCCAAGCGCGAGCCCTTGAGCTGCGCGCACTTGATCAACTACAAGTCTCGGTGGAACTGAACAACCCAGCGACCGGGACGGCGATCCAGCTCACGACAAGGGAATACGCGTTTCTAGGCTGGGCGCCTCGCTACCTCGTGCCTGACATCTTGAATGCCGTCGAGGAATCGCCGGAGGTCTCTGCACACGTGGTAAGGGTGAACGAGATTGGCATTCCACTCAATCGACGCATCCTCATTGAGCTGAGTGGCAAGCTGCCTCCTAACGTCGAGCCGATGTCCGGTCCGGACTACCAGTTCATTGCCCCGAATTCGACGTCCAGGAGAAAAGTCTCCGGCCATGGTCGCCGGCGATCGCACTGAATAACCCCAGCCCGGGCTTTGCAGCATGTCGAGCGGGGATGAATCTCTAGACCCTATCTACTCAAAAAAAACTACCGCATCCCGGCGTTGATCTTGTTCAGCATCGCCGACCCCGGGCACAACTCCTTCTCCCCGAGCCGGTTAAACGGCGTCTCATAAGTATTCAGATGCGCATGCAAATCCTCCGCATCCGCCGCCAAATACAGCAACCCCGTCAACACCTCCCCCTTATCCGCCGCCCTCGCGATATGGGAAATCGCATTGATCTTGTCTGAAGGGTCGTAGTCCGCATCCAGTTTCCGCAGCTTGATGATCGACCCATCATGCTGCGGCACCTCGATCACCCCGCCGTCGCTGTAGTCCACCGTGATCGAATCGCGCGAGGGCCAGAAGTCCAACCGATTCACCGCCTCGTTGTGCTCGCGCACGTAGTCGTAACTCTTGGTCGAGCCAGGATGGTTATTAAAAGCAACGCAAGGCGAAATCACATCAATAAAAGCCGCCCCCTGGTGCGAAATCGCCGCCTCGATGAGCGGCGTGAGCTGCTGTTTATCGCCTGAAAACGAACGAGCAACAAACGTCGCCCCCATCAGCAGCGCGAGCGAAACGGTATCCACCGGCGCCTCCGCATTCACCGCGCCTTTCTTCGCCTTCGACCCCTTGTCCGCGGTCGCCGAAAACTGGCCCTTGGTCAACCCGTACACGCCGTTGTTCTCCAGGATGTAGGTCATGTTCACCCCGCGCCGCATCACATGCGCGAACTGCCCCAAACCAATCGATGCCGAATCGCCGTCCCCAGACACCCCCAGGTAAATCAAATCCCGATTCGCCAAATTCGCCCCGGTCAAAACAGACGGCATGCGCCCGTGCACCGTGTTGAAGCCGTGCGAATTCCCCAGAAAGTAATCCGGCGTCTTCGAAGAACACCCGATCCCCGAGAGCTTCGCCACCCGGTGCGGCTGAACGTCCAACTGCCAGAACGCCTGGATCAGCGCCGCGGAAATGGAGTCATGTCCACACCCGGCACAAAGCGTGGACACCTTGCCTTCGTAATCCCTTCGCGTATACCCGACCTTGTTTTTCGCCAGCGTCGGGTGATGCAACTTCGGCTTCAGTACGTAGGTCATGCGGCCTTGTCCTTCTTGATCGGCCGCACGTTCAACGCGGACACGATTTGAGCGATCTCACTCGCGATGAACCGCGCCGTGATCGGCGTGCCGTCGTAATGCAGGACCGAAATCAACGAGGCCGGGTTGATCCCGGCCTCGTTCACCAGCAAGGTCTTCAACTGCGCATCGCGGTTCTGCTCCACCACGAACACCTTGGAATGCGACTGCACGAAATCGTAGATCTCATCCTGGAACGGGAACGACCGCACGCGCAGCGCATTAATGAAGATCTCCCGATCCGCAAGCGCCTCGAGCGCCTCGTGCATCGAGGGCGAGGTCGAGCCGTAATAGATGACGCCAAAGCGCGCCGGCTCGCGCGACGCCGTCAGCACCGGCTTCGGCACCAGCGTCTTGGCGAAGTCGTGCTTCCTCAGCAGCCGCTCCATGTTGTACAGGTAATCTGGCCCGGCTTCCGAGTACTGCGCGTAGGCGTTGCGGCTGGTGCCGCGCGTGAAGTAGGCGCCCTTGGTGGCATGGGTCCCCGGATAGGTGCGATAAGGAATCCCGTCCCCATCGACATCCAGATACCGCCCGAACTCCTCGCCGGCGTCGAGCATCTCGGCGGTCATCACCTTGCCGCGGTCGTACCGACGCTCGTCGTCCCACTGCAGCGGCTTGCACAGCCGCTGGTTCATGCCGATGTCGAGGTCGCTCATCATGAACACCGGCGTCTGCAGCCGTTCGGCGAGGTCCAAAGACAGCGCCGCGAAATCGAAGCACTCGCGCGGGTCCTCGGGAAACAGTAGCACGTGCTTGGTGTCGCCGTGCGAGGCATACGCGCAAGTAAGCACGTCGGACTGCTGGGTGCGCGTCGGCATGCCGGTAGAAGGCCCGCCGCGCTGCACGTCGATGATCACCGCCGGAATCTCGGCGAAATACGCGAGGCCGATGAACTCGCTCATCAGCGAGATCCCCGGCCCCGAAGTCGCCGTAAACGCGCGCGCCCCGTTCCACCCCGCCCCCGTCACGATCCCGATCGAGGCGAGCTCGTCCTCGGCCTGGATGATGGCGAACTTGTTCTTCCCCGTTTCCTTGTCGACGCGCAGCCGCGAGCAGTAACGCTGGAACGCTTCGGCCAGGGACGACGACGGCGTGATCGGATACCAGGCGCACACCGTCGCCCCGCCGTAGACGCAACCCAGACCCGCAGCGCTGTTGCCGTCGACGAAAATCTTGTTGCCCACGTTGTCGGCCTTCTTCACCTGCAGCCCAATGGGGTACTTCAGATTCTGCATGGCGAAATCGCGGCCCAGCTGCAGGGCGTGCAGGTTCGGCTTTAGCAGCTTTTCCTTGCCTTTGTACTGCTCGCCGATCAATTCGGCGATTGCGCCCGCGTCAATGTCCAGCAGGGCCGACAGCGCGCCGATATAGATGATATTCTTGAACAGCTGGCGCTGGCGCGGGTCGGTATAGGTTGCATTGCAGATTTCGGTGAGCGGAAGTCCGATCACGTTGATGTCGTCGCGGAATT
>JBDTMD010000043.1:0-8957 GCA_039934435.1 Burkholderiales bacterium | reverse complement strand
TGAAGGCGATGCCTACGAGATCGGTGCCGGCCATGCCGGCGGCCTGCAGCGTATAGTTGTTCGGCGTCCCCACGGTTGGGGGGACCGAACACGTGAATGTGAAATACTTGACTTGAGCGCCCGCCGGACCCGTAGGCGCGCATGGCCCGCCGACATAGGTGCGCGCGTCCTGAAAGCGCTGCTCCATCTTCACGCGAAGATCGGACAGGTTCGAAGTCGCCTCGGTGAACTTGCTGCGCGTGATGTAGTCGGTGTATGACGGCAGCGCGATCGCGGCGAGAACCGCGATGACCGCCACCGTGATCATCAGTTCGATGAGCGTGAATCCCCTTGCAGAACGCATGTTGCCTCCTGTCTGTGGATAGGATGCTAAGCACGAACGCGCGCCACGGCAAAAACCGGCGACCAACGGCCCGAATGCGGTCGCCAACGGCCCGACACCCCCGGCGTGGCGTGAACTGCATCACGCTGCGGGCCCCCGCAAGTAGCGTGGCGTATAATTCGCGCCACTTTGAAGCGGATCGCTGGTGTAGCTCAGTTGGTAGAGCAACTGATTCGTAATCAGTAGGTCCCCCGTTCGAGTCGGGGCACCAGCACCAAGAAGGCACCCGATGGCAGCGCGCATCCTGGTGGTGGACGACGACGAAGGCATCCGCGATCTGCTGCGGCTGCATCTCACGTCCGCGGGCTACGAAGTGGAGGTTGCCGCCGACGCCATCGCGGCGGGCTATACCGTCCTCAAGGCGCCGCCCGACCTGATCATCACCGACGTCAACATGCCGCACATGGATGGCTTCGAGTTCGTTGCCGCCCTGAAGGCCGACACCACGCTGCCGCGCATCCCGGTGATTTTTCTCACTTCAGTGGAAGATGGCGATTCGCGCGGGCGCGAGCTGGGCGCGGTCGGCTATGTGACGAAACCGGTGCGCGCCGACCGCCTGCTGTCGCTGGTGGCGCAGCACGTGCCGGGCGGCGCGATCCCGATCGGTTGAGTACCGCGGTACGGCGGTACGGCGCCGGCCTAGCCGCGCTGCGCGCAATAATCGTGCAGCGTTGCGCCGTCGAAATCCCGTGCGATGGCCTTCAGCCGCGCCCTTAGCGGCGGCTCGACGTCGCGAACCTGGAACCACACTTTAGGCACGCGCGTGTCGCGGCGGCCGATGACCGCGCTGCGCACGCCTTTCGCGCGCAGCGCCTGCAGGTGCGCCGTGGCGGCTTCCTCGGTGCTGAAGACGCCGAGCGACAGCGACCAGCGCATGGGCCCCGCATCCTGCAGGATGAAGTAGTCGTCGACCGCGATTTTCTTGAGCTCGCCGGCCTTGCGCAACGCTGCCGCGCGGCTGCCCTGCGGCGGCATGTGCACCCACCAGCTGGCGGTCTCCTCGCCCCGATATTGCGCGAGCCGTGCGCCGAGCGCAAGCGCCTCCAGGCGCTGGGCGGCGCGCGAGGCATCCGCCGGGTTGAAGCTGCCCCATTCGAAGCAGGCGAGCGGCGCCGGCTCGGGCGTGGCCGCGGCCGGCTTGGGCCTGGGCGCGGCGGGCGCAGCCGCCGCGCGGGCAATCTCGCGCTCTGACACGATGCGCAGCTTCTGCGGCTCGAGCTCCCGCGTCAGCGGCTGGCGGTCCACTGCCGGATCGGCCGGCGTCAGAAAGCGCATCCAGGCGAAAAAGCCGAGATTGGCGGCGAGCAACAGCAGAAACAGCACTCTCATGACCAGCCGATTCTCGCCAGGCCCTCCAGCACCAGGTTCTCCACGTAGCGGCAGGGAATGCCGAGCTGCTCGATGAGGGCGCTGCCGGCGCCGCCAGAGACCAGGCATTGCGCGCCCGAGCCCGCCACACGGTACATGCGCTCTACGGCGCCCGCTTGCGCGTGCCGGCAGCCGGATTCGATGGCGTCCACGGTATTGCGCGGCATGTCGACGAAGCGCCCCTCCTGCAACGGCAGCCGGCCGGTGTGCTCGTGCAGGACGAAGCGCATCAGGTCCACGCCCGGCAGGATCAGGCCGCCGAGAAATTCACCTGAGGCCGAGAGCAGGTCAGCGGTCGTCGCCGTGCCCGCCTGTACCACCAGGCACGGGCCGGAATGCAGAGCGCGCGCCGCCACCAGCGCGGCCCAGCGGTCGGCGCCGAGCTGGCCGGGTCGCTCGTAGCGGCTGGTCACGCCGCAGCGCTCCGCCTCGCCCGTCAGCCAGAACGGTTCGGCATCGAAAATGCTGGTCCAGTTGACTAGCAGCTGGTGGGCGCCGTCGCCGGCGACGTTCGAGATGACGATGCGCTCCGGATTCTCATGGGTTACCGCAAACGGGTTGATGTCGTGGTTGGCAGCGGCGAACTCGATCAACGACACAGTGGCGAGGCTCGACCAGCCGGTGCCGTCGTGCCAGCCCCACTTGACGCGAGAGTTGCCGGCGTCGATGGCGAGGATCACGCGGGCCGCGCCCGTGTAACGCTGCCGCTGTGTACGCTGCGCAGCCCGTAACGCGTGCGCAGCTGCAGCGCACCGTCGTCGGCGAGGCCCGCGGCGATTCCCGCCAGTTGCCGCCCGTCGGCGAGCCGCACGCGCAGGCGCTGCCCTGCATGCGCGTGCAGCGCGTCCCAGTCGTCCCTGAACTGGCCGAGGCCGTCGGCATCGAACGCGCGCAGCGCGGCGAGGAGCTCGCGCACGAGTGCGCCGATGACGGCATTGCGCTCGGGCAGGGGCTTCAGAATGTCCTCGAGAGCCACCACCCCGCGTCGCAGCCGCGCGGCGAGGCGGTGCGCGTCGCGATGGTTGATGCCGACACCGATCACCGCTGCGCTGCCCGCGCCCTGAGCGCGCGTCTCCACCAGAATGCCGCCGAGCTTGGCGCCGCGTGCCAGGAGATCGTTTGGCCATTTAAGCGCCGCGTCGGATGCACCGAGTGCGCGCAGCGTCCGCACCGCGGCCACGCCGGCGACGATCGACAGGCCGCCGAGATCTCGCGCCGGGCGTCGCAGGGGCAGGCCGAGCGAAAAAAGCGCGCCGCAGCCGGGCGCGCTGTACCAGCGCCGTCCGCGCCGGCCCCGGCCGGCGGTCTGCTCGTCCGCGGCGAGCAGCACCGGCCGCGTCAGCCGCGCTGCGAGCAGCGCGGCGTTGGTCGAAGCGCAGCGTTCAAGGACGCGCACTTCGACACCCGGGACGCGAATAGCGCCTGCATTGAGTCGATCCATCGACGCTAGTGTACGGTTTACGCCACGCCGAAGGCGAAATCCCGGCCCGGCGCCGCCTCGAACAGCGCGCGGGTGTATTCGTGGCGCGGCGTGGCGAAGACCTCCGCCGCCGACCCGTACTCGACGATGCGGCCCTGGGACATGACCGCGACGTTATCGCAGATCTGCGCGGCGACGCGCAGGTCGTGCGTGATGAACAGCATCGCCAGGTTGAAGCGCGTGCGAATGTCTTCGAGCAGCTCGAGGACCTGCGCCTGCACCGAGACGTCGAGCGCCGACACTGCCTCGTCGGCGATCAGCAATTCGGGCTCCTGCGCCAGCGCGCGCGCGATGCAGATGCGCTGGCGCTGGCCGCCGGAGAACTGGTGCGGATAGCGGCTCATCGAGTCCGGGTCCATGCGCACCAGTTCCATCAGCTGGCGTGCGCGCTCGATCGCCTGCGCGCGCGGCACGCCGTAGTTGCGCGGACCTTCGATGACCGCCTCGAGCACGGTGCGGCGCGGGTTGAGCGAACGGTAGGGGTCCTGGAACACGATCTGCACCTTGCGCCGCAGCGGCCGCAGCGCGGAGGCCGACATCTTCGCGATGTTGACGCCGTGCAGGCGGATCTCGCCGGCGGTGGGATCGATGAGGCGGATGATGCAGCGGGCCACGGTCGACTTGCCCGAGCCGGACTCGCCGACGATGCCGAGCGTCTGCCCGCGGCGGATCTCGATCGACACATCCTGCACTGCCTTGACTTCGCGCCGGCGGCCGAACCAGCCGCGATCGTAGTAGGTCTTGCACAGTCCCACGGTGCGCAGCACCGGCTCGGTGGCGCCCTCAGCGCTGCGCCCGTGCGGCTGAAAGCTGGGCACCGCGCCGATCAGCATCTTCGTATAGTCATGTCGAGGGTGCTTGAGCACCGCGTCCTTCTCGCCCAGCTCCACCAGCGCGCCCAGGCGCAGCACCGCCACGCGGTGCGCGATCTCGGCGACGACGCCGAAATCGTGGGTGATGAACAGCACGCCCATGCCGTGGCGCTGCTGCAGGTCCCGGATCAGCTTCAGGATCTGCGCCTGCGTCGTGACGTCGAGCGCCGTGGTCGGCTCGTCGGCGATGAGCAGCACCGGCTCCAGCACCAGCGCCATCGCGATCATGATCCTCTGGCGCTGGCCGCCCGAGAGCTGGTGCGGATAGGAGCCGAGGATGCGCTCGGGATCGGGCAGCGCCACCTCGCGCACGATGTCGAGGATCTTCGCGCGCCGCTCGGCCGCAGTGAGCTGCGTATGCTCGCGCAGCACCTCGTCGATCTGGTCGCCGCAAGTCATGACTGGATTGAGCGCCGTCATCGGCTCCTGGAAGATCATCGACATGCGCGTGGCGCGCAACTGGCGCAGCCGTTCGGCACCGGCACGAGCGACGTTTGCGCCTTCGAGGAGAATTTCGCCGGCGGTCAGCGGCAGCGTTGCCGGCAGCAGGCCCATGACCGCCTGCGCGATGACCGACTTGCCCGAGCCGGATTCGCCCACCAGGCAGACGATCTCGCCGCGGTCGACCGAAAACGAGACGTTCGCGGCCGCTTCGCGCCGGTCGCCGCCCGGCGGCAGGGCGATCGTCAGGTCGCGGACCTCGAGAACACTCATACGCGCTTCGCCATCTTCGGGTCGAGCGTGTCGCGCAGCCCGTCGCCGAGGATGTTCACCGCGAGCACGGTGAAGGCGAGGAACACCCCGGGGATGAAGATGTTGTGCGGGTACTGGTTAAATTGCGCCCGGCCTTCGGCCATGATGTTGCCCCAGGTCGGTATGTCGGGAGGCAGGCCGACGCCGAGGAAAGACAGGATCGCCTCCACCAGGATCGCCGCCGCGACGATGTAGGTGCCCTGCACCACCAGCGGCGCCACCGTGTTCGGCAGGATGTGCCCGAACATGATCTTCCAGGTCGGCGTCCCCAGGGCCACCGCGGCCTCGACGTACGGCTCCTCGCGGATCGAGAGCACCAGCGAGCGCACCAGGCGCGTGACGCGCGGGATCTCGGGAATGGCAATGGCGATGATCACGGTGGTCAGGCTGCCGCGCCACATGGCCACCAGGGCGATGGCGATCAGGATGGCCGGAATCGCCATCAACCCGTCCATGAAGCGCATCAGGATGCCGTCGAGCCAGCGCAGGTATCCCGCGCACAGGCCGCAGACGATGCCGAAGGCGAGCGCCAGCAGCGCGGCGAGCAGGCCGACGACGAGCGCGACGCGCGTGCCGTACAGGACACGGCTGTAGATGTCGCGCCCGAAGGAGTCCGAGCCGAACCAGAACCGGTGCTTGAGGATCTCGCCGTCGAGCGTGGTGATCTCGCCGCGCTCCCCGGGCACCAGGTCGCGGCTCGCGGCGTCGAACAGCGTCGGGTCGACCGTACCGAGCAGGGGCGCCGCCAGCGCCACCAGCACCAGCAGCGCGAGCACCGCGCCGCCGATGCGTACCGACCAGTTCCGGCGCACTCGCTGCCACGCCGACTCGCTTTGCCGCACATCGGCGGCCTCGACCGACAGCGCTTGCAGCGGATTCAGATTCGGGGTCGCCATGCGCGCCGCTCCCCGGCTCAGTACCGGATCCGCGGGTCGAGAAACACGTACGACAGGTCGACCAGCAGGTTGACCAGCACGTAGACCACGGAAAAGAACAGGATCACGCCCTGGATGGTGGGAAAGTCGCGCGACAGCACCGCGTCCACCGTCAGGCGCCCGAGCCCCGGTATGGCGTACACCGATTCGGTGACCACGACGCCGCCGATCAGCAGCGCGATGCCGATGCCGATCACGGTCACGATCGGCACGGCGGCGTTGGCGACCGCGTGGCGCACCAGCACGCGCGACTCGGGCAGGCCCTTGGCGCGCGCGGTGCGGATGTAGTCCTCGCCCAACGCCTCGAGCACCGAGGCGCGCGTGACGCGCGCGATCAGCGCGATGAAGATCACCGACAGCGTGATCGAGGGCAGGATGAGGTGCTGCAGCCAGGGCCCGGCGCCGTCGGCGAAGCGCTTGTAGCCCTGCACCGGCAGCCAGCCGAGCTTGAGCGACACGATCCAGATCAGGATGTAGGCGAGCACGAACACCGGGATCGAGAAACCCAGGACGGCAAAGCCCATCAGCGCTCGGTCGAACCAGCCGCCAAAGCGCCAGGCGGCGATCGCGCCCAGGGGCACCGAGACCAGCACCGCAAAGACGATGGTGAGCACGGACAGCGAAAACGTCGGCTCGAGGCGCTGGGCGATCAATTCGGTGACCTGGACCTTGTAATAGAAGGATTCGCCGAGGTTGCCGGTCAGCATGTGCCCGAGCCAGATGCCGAACTGCACGAGTATCGGCTGGTCGAGTCCGAGCTCGACGCGAATGCGCGCGATCTGATCGGCGCTCGCCGCATCGCCCGCCGTGAGACGCAGCAGCAGGAACACCAGCACCGCGACGATCGCGAGGACCGGAATCGTGGCGAGGACGCGGCGCGCGATGAAATTGAGCATGAGTGGAAATGAAAACGGCTCGCCGGCCCCTCGAGGCGGCGAGCCGCAGGCGCTTCAGTTCTCGGTCAGTTCTTCTTGACGCCCCAGTAGATGTGCGCCAGGCCGGAGGTGTTGAGGCCGCTGATGTTGGCGCGCAGCGCCACCGGCGCCTGATATTCGCCGAGCGGCGCATGGGTCGCGTCCTGGAACGCCTCCGCCTGGATCGCCTCGGCCAGTTTCTTCTTCCTGCCAAGGTCGGTTTCGCGCATGAATTTGCCCCGCAGGTCCTGCAGCTTGGCATCGTCCGGCCAGCCAAACCAGCCCGACTTCGCCCCGCGCGCGTCGAGTGCCGCATTGTTGACCGGGCTCCAGATGTCTGGCGCCACCCAGGCGGTGCAGAACATGTTCCAGCCGCCGGCGGCGATCGGGTCCTTCTTGGCGCGGCGCGACACCAGCGTCTGCCAGTCCATCGCCTGCAGGTCGACCTTGAAGCCCGCCTGGCGCATGAGTTGCGCGGCGACGTCGGGCAGCTTGCCGATCGCATCGAGGTCGGTGGGCTTCATCAGCACCACCGGCGTGCCGTCATAGCCCGACTTCTTGAGCAGATCCTGCGCCTGGCGCATGTTCATCTTCATGATCTCGCTGCCGGCGCTGTTCGAATACGGCGTGCCGCAGGTGAACATCGAGGGGCAAGTGTTGTAGAGCTCCTCGACGCCGACCTGCGCCTTGAGGAACGGCCGCTGGTCGAACGCCGCCAGCGCTGCGCGCCGCACCTCCGCCTTGTCGAACGGCGGCAGCAGGTGGTTGAAGCGGCACATGTACTGCTGGCCCATCATCGGCTTGATCACCTTGACGCCCTTTTCCTTCGACATCGCCGTGTACTGGTCGAAGGCGAGCGCCTCGATGACGTCGACCTCGCCCTTCACCAGGGCGTTCGCCTGCGCCTGCACATCGCGCAGCGCGAGGTTCCACTCGACGCGGTCGACGTAGACGTGCTTGCCGCCGGCGGTGCCCGATGCCGGCTCGCTGCGCGGCTTGTATTTCGGATTCTTCACGTAGACCGCGCGGTCGCCGGGCTTGAACTCGTCGCGCTTGAAGATGTACGGACCCGAGCCCGTATAGTCGTCGATCTGCTTGAAGGCATCGGTCTCGGCGACGCGCTTGGGCATGATGAACGGCACATTGGACGACGGCTTGCCGAGCGCCTCCAGCACGAAACCGCAGGGCTCGCGCAGGAAGATGCGAAAGCTGTTGGCTGCGGGCGCGTCCATGCGCTCGACGAAGGTCATCAGCGCCACGCCCATCGCGTCGCGCTTGCCCCAGCGCGCGAGGGACGCGACTACGTCCTCGCCGGTGACCGGCGCGCCGTCATGGAATTCCAGGCCCTTGCGCAGTTTGAAGGTCCACAGACGATGGTCCGGCGATTCCGTCCAGCTTTCCACCATTTGCGGTTTAACCTGGCTTTTCTCGTCGGTGCCGAACAGCGTGTCGTAAATCATGTAGCCGTGATTTCGGCTCATGTACGCCGTGGTCCAGATGGGGTCGAGGATCGACAGGTTCGAGTGCGGCACGACGCGCAGCACCTTGTCCTCGGCGTTCGCCAGCGTGGCGGTCGCGGCCAGCAAAACAAGGGCGACGATTTTGCGGTTCATGCGGGTATCCTTTGCGTCCGGATGGGCGAAAAGAGGGTAGCAGGCCATGGCACGCATCGCAATCGGCGGTTTCCAGCACGAAACCAATACATTCGCGCCCTCGCCGGCGGATTATGCCGCGTTCGAGGCGGGCGGTGGCTGGCCGGGCGTGCAGTACGGCGAGCCGCTGTTTGCCGCGGTCGCCGGGGCCAACATTCCGGCCGCCGGTGCCATCGAGGCGCTGCGCGCCGCCGGGCACCAGCTGGTGGGAACGGCCTGGGCGGCCACGAGCCCGTCGGCGGCGGTGACCGCCGATGCCTATGAGCGCATCGCCGGCGAACTGCTGCAGCGGCTGCGCGCCGCCCTGCCGGTGGACGGCGTGTATCTCGACCTGCACGGGGCCATGGTCAGTGAGCGCTTCGACGACGGCGAGGGCGAGTTGTTGCGGCGCGTGCGCGAGGCGGTCGGTCCGAAAATTCCAGTCGCGGCGAGCCTCGACCTGCACTGCAATTTCACGCGTGCCATGTTCGCCGGAGCGGACGCCTTCGTCGCCTACCGGACCTACCCGCATGTCGACATGGACGAGACCGGCGCGCGCGCCGCGCGGCTGCTCGACGGCCTGCTGCGCGGCGGCGCGCGCCTGGTCGGCGCCTGGCACGAT
>JBDTMD010000042.1:0-8987 GCA_039934435.1 Burkholderiales bacterium | reverse complement strand
CGCGTCGCCAGCGAGCGCATGTAGACGTTCGGTCCGTGGATCGCGTTCATGCGGATGCGGTCGCCGAGCAGCGCGCCGCCGGTCTTGCGGCGCGAGGGATCGACCGCAATGACCGCGATCTTCAGCTTGTCGTCCTGGTCGAGCCGGAAGCGGCGGACCAGCTCGTCGGTGATCGAAGACTTGCCCGCGCCTCCCGTCCCGGTGATGCCCAGCGCGGGCACCGCCCTGGCGGCGGCTTTGGCGAGCTCGTCCCTGAGCTTCGGGTCCAGCGTCCCCGCCTCGATCGAGGTGATGAGCTGGGACAGCGCGCGGCGATCACCCTTCTTCAGTGCATCGAGACTTTTCGGCGCGTACTGCGCGGTATCGAAATCGCAGCGCGCGAGCATGTCGTTGATCATGCCCTGCAGGCCCATCTTCTGGCCGTCTTCGGGCGAATAGACGCGCGCCACTCCGGCTTCGTGGAGCTCCTTGATCTCGGCGGCGACGATCACGCCGCCGCCGCCGCCGAACACCTGGATATGCTCGCCGCCGCGGCTGCGCAGCAGCTCGACCATGTACTTGAAGTACTCGATGTGCCCGCCCTGGTACGACGACACGGCGATACCCTGCACGTCCTCCTGAAGCGCCGCGCTCACCACGTCTTCCACCGAGCGGTTGTGGCCGAGGTGGATCACCTCCGCGCCCGAAGCCTGCAGGATGCGGCGCATGATGTTGATCGAGGCGTCGTGGCCGTCGAACAGGCTCGCCGCGGTGACGAAGCGGATCTTGTGCTTGGCCTTGTAGACCAGGCTCTTCGATTCGGACAAATCGGTCATGGCAGCAGAGCCTAGGTTACGTTTACGTCAACGTCAATTGTCGCAGGGGGTGTCGACAGCGTCTGTCCGTTTTGGGATTGCGGCAAGTGCAGCAGCTTGCGGGCAGTGCCCATCGAACTAGGTCGCCATGGTGTGAGCGAGGACAGAGGCGAAGTCTAATCCCGCGCCGCACGAGACCGGATCACGGGTGCGAGGTCGAATTTGCCTCGAGGTTCGTAAAATGATATAATTCAGCCACTTATAGAGCGCCCGGTCTGACTGGATGGGCGTTGTTCCGTACCCGCGCCATGGCTCCGGCCGGCGCGCTCCAACCCTCGCAGAGTAGGTCGCAAAGGAGACCCGCATGATCAATGCCAAGCTCGATATTGGTTTCTTCGACGCCCGCGAAGCCCGCGCCGAGGTTCCGGTGCAGGTGACGCTGGACGCGCGCGGGCTGACGCTCTTGATGCCCGACGAGTCGGGCGAGCCAGTCCTCATGCACGGCGAGCGCCGCGGCCAGGGCCACTACATCGTCAGCGCGCAGACTGCAGGCATGGAGGCGAGCCTGCATCGCTTCGCCGACAGCACCATCCTGGAAGGGTTCTGGCGCAACGGCCGCGACCGCGGCTTCTGGCGCCTGCACCTGCCACTCGACACGGTCCTGCCGCGCGAAAGCCGTGTCGTGAAGCTTGCGGCCGGTGCGCGCAAGCGTCGCGCAGTGGGCACCCGCAATACGCGTAAGCGCGTTCGCCGCGCCGCGTAGCCGCCGGCGGCGCCCGGCTTGACCCTGTAGCGGCTCCAGGGTTTGAAATGCGGCCGTGAGTGCCAGCTGCTGCACGCCTCGCCTCCCCGCCGCCGATCCCGCTTATCGGCGGATTCTCGCGATTGCGCTCGTCCTCAACGCGGCCATGTTCGTCGTCGAACTGGCTTCGGGCGTCGCGTCCGGGTCGTCTTCGCTGCTCGCCGATGCAATCGACTTCGCGGGCGACGCCTCCAACTATGCGTTGTCGTTGGGTGCCCTCGTCCTGATCCCCGCGTGGCGGCCGCGAATCGCATTTTTCAAAGGCCTGTCGATGGGCGCGTACGGAATCCTGGTGCTTGCGCTCACCGCCTGGCACGCGCAGCGCGGCACCGTGCCGGAAGCGGCCACCATGGGCGCCGTCGCGCTGCTGGCCCTCGCCGTGGCCGTCGGCGTCGCGGCGCTGCTCTACCGCTACCGCCAGGGTGATGCCGACATGCGTTCGGTGTGGCTGTGCTCGCGCAACGACGCCATCGCCAACGTGGCCATCATGGCCGCCGCGGCCAGCGTGCTCGGCAGCGGCAGCGGCTGGCCCGACTGGCTGGTGGCGGCGCTGCTCGCGAGCCTGGCGCTCACGTCTTCGTACAGCGTCGTGCGGCACGCGCGGCGTGAGATACTCGAAACATGCGCATCGGAGAGCTCGCCAGGCGCGCAGACTGTCCGGTAGAGACAGTCCGCTACTACGAGAAAGAAGGGTTGCTCGCCGCACCGCGGCGCTCGGGCGCGAATTACCGCGACTACGGGCCGCCGCACCTCGAGCGCCTCGCCTTCATCCGCCGCTGCCGCTCGCTCGACATGTCTCTGCCCGAAATCCACGCCCTGCTTGACGCAATCGAGCGGCCCGGCGCCGACTGCGCGCCGATCGACGCGCTGCTCGATGAACACATTGGCCACGTGGCGACTCGCATTGCCGATCTGAATCGATTGAAGGAGGAGCTGGACTCGATTCGCGTCCACTGCGCGGGCCGCAGGCCGGCGAGCGCCTGCGGCATCGTCGAGACCTTATCGCGGCCGGCAGCGAAGCGCGCGCGCCGGGCGAGTCACGTGCGCGGGGCGAAATAGTCGAACGGCATGCGCAGCACGCCGGGAAGCGTCGCTACGGTTCTGGGATCGCGATGCGCGCTCAGACCAATGTCGAGCTCGCCGCTCGGCGCAGCGGTGTAGGTGCCCAGCCACCGGTCCCAGACCGAAAGGCAGAAGCCATAGTTGCTGTTACGCTCTACCTCGATCACCGAATGGTGCGTGCGGTGCATGTCGGGCGTAACGAGCACCCGACGCACCCTGGGTTCCAGCCATGCCGGGAGCGAAACATTGGCATGATTGAACATCGCTGTCGCGTTGAGCAGCATTTCGAATATCAGCACCGCGAGCACCGGCGCACCGAGCGCGGCGATGGCCGCGAACTTTATCCCCGTCGAGAGTAGGATTTCGAGCGGATGAAAGCGGATGCCGGTCGTCAGGTCGAAATCAGGGTCGGCATGGTGCACGGCGTGCAGGCGGGCGAGTACCGGCACCGAATGGAACAGCACGTGCTGGAAGTAGATGACAAGATCGAGTAACACGGCGCCGACGAGCACGGCCAGCCACGCGGGCAGTTCGACCCGGTTGAGCAGGCCCCAGCCCTCGCTGGCGGCGAGCGCGGCGAATGCCAGCGCCGAGCCCGGCAGCACGATGCGCAGCACCACGGTGTTCACGACCGCCAGTCCCAGATTGGCGCGCCAGCGCACGAGCCGCGACAGGCGCGGGGTGCGCGCGGGGGCCGCCCATTCCCACAGCGCGAGCGCCGCAAACAGCGCGAGAAACACGCCCAGGCGCAGCGCCAGTTCGGTGTCTGCCGGAATCGTAAAGTCCATGCTCGTCCTTTTAATCAACTAATTAGTTGAATAGTAGAATAGGCGCACAACCCATGTCAAGCGACCCCGCCAAGGAACGCCTGTACGCAGCCATCGGCCGCGTCGCCGCCGCGCTCGGTAGCGCCGGCCGGCTGCAGTTGCTCGAATTCGTCGCCCAGGGCGAGCGCAGCGTGGACACGTTGGCCGCGATGACGGGCCTGTCGGTTGCCAATACCTCCAAGCACCTGCAGGCGCTGCGGCAGGCGGGCCTGGTGATCGCCCGCAAGCAGGGCCTCAGGGTCTACTACACGATTGCCGGGGACGATGTGAGCTTGCTGCTGGCATCGCTACGCGGTGTCGCGGAGCATCGCGCAGCCGACGTCGAGCGATTGCTGCAGACCTGGCTCGCCCATCGTGATGAGCTCGAGCCGGTGCCCGCGCGAGAGGTGCTCGAGCGCGCGCGCAAGGGATTGGTCACGGTCCTCGACGTGCGCCCGGAGGAGGAGTACGCCGCGGGGCACCTGCCCGGCGCGATCAATGTTCCGATCGAAAAGCTGCAGCGCTTTCTCTCCAAGCTGCCCAAGCGCAAGGAAGTGGTTGCCTACTGCCGAGGGCCGTACTGCCTGATGTCCTTCGAAGCGGTCGAGAAGCTGCGAAAACGCGGTTTCAAGGCGAAGCGCCTGGAAAATGGCTTCCCGGAATGGCGCGCCGCCGGGCTACCGGTCGAGCGTTGACCCCTGTCGAGCGCGTGCGCGCATGCGCTGGCGCACGTAGTGCACCAGCAGCGGCACAGACGTCAGCAGTCCAAGCGCGAGCACCGCGTACAGGATCCGGTCGAGTTCGCCGGTTCCCATTTGTTCGCCGAAATGCGCGAGCAGGAAGCTCGCCGGCAATATCCCGGCGAACGTCGCCAGCGCGAAGCGCCACCAGGTCAGCGTCGTGAACCCGGCTGCATAGCTCACCACGTCGAAGGAGATGAAGGGCAGCAGGCGGCTGACGAAGACGATGGCCATCAGCGCGTTCTGTGAGCCGAGCCGCGCGTTCGGCAGGCGGCTGCCGAACCAGCGCTGCAGGGCGTCCTGCCCCAGCAGGCGTGCCAGCCCGAAAGCAGCGAGCGCGCCGAGCTCTGCGCCGAGCGCGATGTAGCCCGTGCCCCAGGTATGCCCATAGAGCGCGCCCGCCGCCAATGCGATCGGCGCGCTCGGGATCGGGCTGACCAGGACGGCGACGATCATGAGCGCGATGATCGCGATCGGGCCCGCCATGCCGAGTCCCATGATGAATTTGCGCAGTGCGTGACCATCGAGAATGATCGCCAGGGCGCCGGTCTCGTGCAGCAGCCAGTACGCCGCAATCATTGCCAGCACGAAGGCGGCCGCCACCATCAACCGGAAGCGCGTGCCCGCGGTCATGCCCCGTTCTTTGTTGTGCTTTCCCCTTGACTCACCCGTGTCCCCCGTAGAGCATCATTTCACACTATGAATCGCGGCGTGATCTACGCGCTCGGCGCGGCAGCATTGTTTGGCTCGAGCACCCCTTTCGCCAAGCTTCTACTCGGCGAAGTATCGCCTTTGCTGCTCGCGGCGGTACTGTATCTGGGTAGCGGCATCGGCCTGGCGGCCTGGATCGCGCTGCGCGCGCGCCTGCCGGGTCGCGAACCCTTGGCGCCGATTCCGCGGCCGGACTGGCCCTGGATCGCGGCGGCGATCGCCGCCGGTGGGGTCGCCGGCCCGATCCTGCTGATGCAAGGGCTGGCACGTACTGACGCCGCGAGCGCCTCCCTGCTGCTCAATCTCGAGGCGGTGCTCACCGCGGCGATCGCGTGGACCGTTTTCAAGGAGAACGTCGACCGGCGCGTATTCGCCGGCATGGTCGCGATTGTTGCCGGCGGCGTGTTGCTGTCCACAGACGCCGCGCCCCGGGCCGGTGCCCTTGCCGGCGCACTCCTTGTCGCCGCAGCCTGCCTCGCTTGGGCGATCGACAACAATCTTACGCGCCGCGTTTCCGGCGGCGACGCAGCGACGCTTGCCTGCCTGAAGGGATTGGCCGCCGGCGTCGTGAACCTCGCGCTCGCCTGGGCCCTGGGTGCACCGTTTCCGGCAGTCTCTGGCTGGATTGGCGCCGGCCTGCTTGGTTTTCTCGGCTATGGCGTGAGCCTCGTTCTGTTCATTGTTGCCTTGAGGAATCTCGGCACGGCGCGCACTGGCGCCTATTTCTCCGTGGCGCCGTTTTTCGGCGCAATTCTTGCCATTGCGATACTGGGCGAGCGCCCCGCGACCGCGTTCTGGTTTGCCGGGGGCCTGATGGCGCTCGGCGTCTGGCTGCACTTGTCGGAGCGGCATGAGCACCCGCACGCGCACGAGGCGTTGGAGCATGCGCACGAGCACGTGCATGATGCACATCACCAGCACTCGCATGACTTCCCTTGGGACGGCCGCGAGCCGCATGTGCATCCGCACCGGCACGAACCGCTGGTGCACTCGCATCCGCACTATCCGGATCTGCACCATCGCCACGGGCACTAGGCTTCGCCGATCATGATTTGCCGGTGGCGAACCTTTCTATTCGCCCTGATTTGCGCATCATGCGCACCGGCATGGGGCGGCGATTCGATTTCAATTCTCGATCGGCACGATCTCGCCCTCGAGCGCGGCGCGGCGACGGCGACACGCGATCTCGCGCTGACGATCGTTTATTTCGACGACAGCTGGACTCCGGATCTGATTCGGTCGGCGATGCAGAAGGCCGCGCGCATTCTCGCGCAGTGCGGCGTTGCCATCGCCAGCGCGGAGCTGATCCGGGTCGACGCCGCAGAGCGCTATCACTACTTTCGCACGGCCGAGTCGCGCGAACTGGCGCGCGCGCTGCAGCTCCCCAAGCCGACGATCTACTTCGTCGCCGGCACGCGCCAGCAACCGGCCTTCGATGCGGAAGCCATCGGCCGCGGCAACAGCGGCACGCGGCCCGAGCTGCGCGACACGGTTTGGGTGGCGCGCGGCGCGCGCGACCTCGAGATCGTGCTTGCGCACGAGCTTGCCCATGTGTTGATGGACAGCGGCGCGCACTCGAACGAAACGGGCAACCTGATGCGCGAGGACACCGCGCCGCAAAACAACCGCCTTACGGGGACGCAGTGCGCTCAGCTGCGTGAGACGGCAACCTCGCACGGACTGCTGCGGCCGGTGCGCTGAGCGCCTCAGCCCTGCCGGGCGAGGCTTTCGATGATCGGGCAGGCGACCTTGCCGCGGCGCTGGTCGCAGCGCCCGATCAGTTCCTTCAGCACGCCGCGCAGGCGCTGCAGGTCGGCGACCCGCGATTCCACGAGCGCCAGTTTTTCGGACGCCAGGGCGCGCGCCTCGCCGCAGCTTTGCGGGTCGCCCAGCCGCAGCAGACGCTGTATCTCGGTGAGCGAAAACCCCAGCTCCTGGGCCCGCTTGATGAATCGCACGCGCTCGACGACCGTCCCGGCGTAGCGCCGCACGCCGCCCGGGGGCCTGGCCGGCTCTTCCAGGAGCTTCAAGCGCTGGTAGTAGCGGATGGTTTCGACATTGACGCCGGCCGCCTTGGCGACCCCGCCGATGGTGAGATTCAGGCTCATGGCACGAAAACTCCGGAAGGGACGGGCTTGACTCCGTACTCGACTCCGGAGTTTAGAGTCGGGTCCATGGAATTGGTTGCGGAGGTCGATATGGAAGCAGCAAAGCTGGACGCGGCGACGACGTTGGACCGACCGGCAAAGGCGGGTGGCGATGGATTCAGCAGAACAACCCTCACCGGCGGCCTGATTGCGGGACTCCTCGCGTCGGCCTGTTGCGTCGGACCGCTCGTGCTGGTGATGGCCGGCATCAGCGGCGCGTGGATTTCGAACCTGACCTTGCTCGAGCCCTACCGCTGGATCTTCGTCGGCATCGCGCTCGTCTTCATGGCGCTCGCCTGGCGGCGCATCTACCGGGCGCCGGCCGCCGTGGACTGCGAGCCCGGGTCGGTGTGCGCCCTGCCGCAGACCAATCGCGTCTACCGCGTGATGTTCTGGGTCGTGTCGGCGCTGGTGCTGCTCGCGTTCGCGTTCCCTTATTTCGCCCCGCTGTTCTACTAGGAGTCCGCGATGATGAAGATCAAATCGATCCTTGCCGTGCTCGCGCTGGCCACCGCGGGCCTCGCGCTGCCCGCCGCGGCGGCTTCAAAAACGGTCGTTCTCTCCGTTCCGAGCATGAACTGCGCAGCCTGTCCGATCACCGTGAGAAAAGCGCTGGAAAAAGTTGCCGGCGTACAGATCGTCAAGGCAACGCTGGAGCCGCCCGAGGCGACAGTGACATTCGACGACGCGAAGACCAGCGTCAACCAGCTGACGGAAGCGACCAAAGGCGCGGGGTATCCGTCCAGCGTCAAGCCGGGAAAGTGACATGAGCGTCGTATCGGCCGAAGTCACTCGGTCTCTCGGCGACGCCTGCGGCTGCCGCGCCGAAACCACCGGATCACAATGGACTGCCGCCGGCAAACTGCACGTCGCTGTGATCGGCAGCGGCGGCGCGGCATTCGCGGGCGCGCTGCGCGCCGCGGACGAGGGCGCCTCGGTAACGATGATCGAGGCGGGGACACTCGGCGGCACCTGCGTCAATGTCGGCTGCGTGCCTTCCAAGATCATGATCCGGGGCGCGCATTTCGCGCACGCCCTCGCGCATCATCCGTTCCCGGGGATTGCGCGGCAGGTGCCCGCGGTCGATCGCCGGGCGCTCGTGGCGCAGCAGCAGGCGCGCGTGGAGGAGCTTCGCGTCGCCAAGTATGAATCGATCCTCGAAAGCCGGGCCGAGAGCATCCGGCTGCTGCGCGGCTTCGCGCGCTTCGAGAATGCGCGCACTCTCAAAGTGACGCACGCGGACGGCAAAATGGAATCGGTGCAGGCCGACCGCATTCTCGTCGCCACCGGCGCCGCGCCCGCGATTCCGGACATACCCGGCCTGAAGGGCACCCCCTATTGGACCTCCACCGAGGCGCTGGTCGCCGAGGATCTGCCCGGCCACCTGATCGTCTATGGCGGTTCGGTGGTCGCGCTCGAGCTGGCGCAGGCGTTCCTGCGGCTGGGTTCAAAGGTGACGCTGGTAGCGCGCTCGACGCTGCTATCGAAGGAAGATCCCGCAATTGGCACCGAGTTGTTGCACGTGTTGGAGTCCGAGGGCATGCGCGTGCTGCCTCACACAACACTGCGCGGCGTCCGCTTCGCAGACAACCGGTTCAACGCCGATACCGGCTCGGAGCAGTTGGCGGGCGACCGGCTGCTGATCGCGACGGGACGCCATGCAAATTCGGGTGCGCTGGGTCTCGACAAAGCGGGCGTGCGCACCGATAAGGCCGGTGCAATCGTCGTGGACGAGCGCATGCAGACCTCGGCCGAGCACATCTATGCCGCGGGCGATTGCACGAATTCGCCCGAGTACGTCTATGTCGCGGCCGCCGGCGGCACGCGCGCCGCGATCAATATGACCGGGGGCGATGCGCGGCTCGATCTCTCCGTGTTGCCCGCCGTGGTATTCACTGACCCGCAGGTCGCAACCGTAGGCTTGA